>JAXKFZ010000214.1:0-3018 GCA_036550635.1 Collinsella sp.
CGGACGTTAGATGTTACAGATCGAGACGGTTCCACTGAGCTAACCATTTAGACTAAATCTGTAACACCAGAGGCGAATTTCAGCTGCTAGATGTTACAGATTGAGATATTGCTGCAGGACGATTCCGTTTGTCTCAATCTGTAACATCTGGAAGGTCAATCAGGGTCTAACTGTTACAGGTTGAGACAAACCCCCGTGGGAGGTCCGGTATATCTTGATCTGTAACAGGAAGAGCCAATTTTGGGTATGCAGATGTTACAGATTGAGACGAACTCAGATGGACGGTTTTGATTGTCTCGTTCTGTAACGGGCGGTGCCAATTCTGCTGGCTAGTTGTTACAGATCGAGATTGTTTAGTCGAGACAAATCACAGGCCGGCGTATGGGCAAAAAAACGGAGCCGTGTTGCCACGACTCCGCTTTCAAGAGGATGGGTAAAGGAAACGAAATTAGCTCAGGTGCCAAATCTCGTCGTTGTACTGGGAGATGGTGCGGTCGGAAGAGAAGGTGCCGGCGTTGGCAATGTTGATCAGCGCCTTGCGCATCCAAGCGTCCTGGTCCTCGTAGTCTGCCAGCACGCGCTCCTTGGTCTGGATGTATTCCTCAATGTCGAGCAGGGCCATAAACCAGTCCTTGCCCTTGATGTCGTCGTGCAGGCGCTGCAGACGCTCGGCATTGCCCGTTGCCATAAAGGCGGGGTTGGTGATGAAGTCCACCAGCAGTTTAATGCCGGGCTTGCGGTAGAGTGCGCCGGCGTTATAGCTGCCGTCGGCGTAGAGCTGCTCGACCTGTTTGGACGAGGCGCCAAAGGTATAGATGTTCTCGTCGCCCACGAGCTCGGCGATCTCCACGTTGGCACCGTCGAGCGTGCACAGGGTTAAAGCACCGTTGAGCATGAACTTCATGTTGGAGGTGCCGCTCGCCTCCTTGGAGGCCAGGCTGATCTGCTCGGAGATATCGGCGGCGGGGATCACGCGCTCGGCGGCGGTGACGTTGTAGTTCTCGATCATGACAACCTGCAGGTAGGGGGCCACATCGGGATCGTTTGCGATCCACTGTGACAGTGTCAGGATCAAATGGATGATGTCCTGGGCGATGGTGTAGGCAGGTGCCGCCTTTCCGCCAAAGATGATGGTGACGGGGTGCTTAGGTCTGTTGCCGTTTTTGATGTCGAGATACTTCCAGATGATGTAGAGCGCGAGCATCTGCTGGCGCTTGTACTCGTGGATACGCTTAACCTGAACATCGATGATGGCGTTGGAGGGAATGGTCACACCCTGCTCGAGCGCCATGAACTGGCGCATAATGGTCTTGGCCTCGGCCTTGGTGGCGGCCAGGCGCTCAAGAACGTCCTTGTCGTCAACGAATTCGGCGAGCTTGCTCAGGTTACCGGTGCTGCGCCAGTCGGTGCCGATCACATCGTCGAGCAGGCTGGCGAGCGCGGGGTTGGCCCCATGGATCCAGCGGCGGAAGGTGATGCCGTTGGTCTTGTTGGAGAACTTCTCTGGATAAATCTCGTAGAACGGGTGAAGCTCGGTGTCCTCCAGAATCTTGGTGTGGAGCGCGGCGACGCCGTTGATGGAGAAGCCAAAGTGGATGTCCATGTGAGCCATGTGGACGGTGTCGTGCTCGTCGATGATGGCGACGCGCGGGTCGTCGTGCTCGGCCTTGGCAAACTCGTCGAGCTTGACGATGATGTCGGCGATGGCAGGCGAGACCTTCTGCAGGCTGGCGAGCGGCCACTTCTCGAGCGCCTCGGCAAGGATCGTGTGGTTGGTGTAGGCGACCATGGAGCGCACGATGGTAACGGCCTCGTCAAACTCGATGTCGTGCTCGGTGGTGAGCAGGCGGATGAGCTCGGGAATGACCATGGTGGGGTGCGTGTCGTTGATCTGGACCACGGCGTAGTCGGCCAGATCGTGCAGATTGCTGCCGCGCTCGACGGCCTCGTCGATCAGGAGCTGGGCGGCGTTGCTCACCATGAAGTATTCCTGGTAGATGCGAAGCAGGCGGCCCTGCTCATCGGAATCATCCGGATAGAGGAACAAGGTGAGGTTCTTGGCGATCTCGGTCTTGTCGAAGTCGATGGAACTGCCGGGGACCAGGCCGTCGTCGACACTTGCCAGGTCAAACAGGCGCAGGCGGTTCTTGGTGGGCTGGCCGTAACCGGGCACATCGATGTTGACGAGCTTAGAGGTAACGGCAAAATCGCCGAACTCGACGGTGTAGGAGCGGTCATCGTCGACTAGGATGTCCTGTTCACCGAGCCACTCGTCGGGGACGGCCTTCTGCTGGTTGTCGACAAAGCGCTGACGGAACAGACCGTAGTGATAATTGAGGCCCACGCCATCGCCGGTCAAGCCCAGCGTGGCGATGGAATCCAGGAAGCACGCGGCCAGGCGACCCAGGCCACCGTTGCCGAGCGACGGCTCGACCTCGAATTCCTCGATCTTGTTGAGGTCGTGGCCTGCGGCGGTGAGCTGGTCCTTAACCTCGTCGTAGATGCCGAGGTCAATCATGTTGTTGATGAGCAGCTTGCCGATCAAAAATTCGGCGGAAATGTAATAGAGCTTTTTCTTGCCGTTGTTGAGCGGGCAGGCAGCGGAGCGCTCCTGCACGAGTTTGACCAGCAGCTTGTAAATGCGACGGTCGTCGAGCTGCTCGAGCGAGGTGCCAAAAGACTGCTCGGCGAGTTCCATGAGGTTAATTCGGGGCATGTTTTCTCCTGTGATGGGTTGTTTCATGTCTGCAATTCATAAGAAGCCCGCGCGAGGGGATTGGGGTGGCCTCGCGCGGGAAAAGCGGTCGCGTCCGCACGGTGGGGTGGGGTCGGGCGCGGTGGCTCCTATTGAGGAAGCTCGATTTCGGCTTCCGACGAGATGCGGAAGTAGGTCTCGGTCCAGTCGGTGAGTTTGTGCTCGAGCTCGCGGGTGATGGCGCCGTCGAGCATGCGCCAGGTCCAGTTGCCGCCCAGCGTGGCAGGGGTGTTGATGCGCGCCTCGTTGCCCAAGTTGAGCAG
>JAXKFZ010000215.1:0-6073 GCA_036550635.1 Collinsella sp.
GCTCGGGAGACGTGCCACGCACTTTACCTGCGTAAACAATGTGAGTGAAATATGAATCTCGATGGATACGCCCGCAGCCGTGTATACTAAACAGCTGTGTGAAACCAGGGGAGTATTCTGGCTGGACAAAATGCCTGCTTAATAGGGTTGTCAGGTAGTCCGGGCGAAATACAAGGCTGGGGAGCACGTCGTGTAAGTAGTGGTCCTCTAGGGGCGTACGCTCGGTGGTGTACGCATTGTCCCAAGACCACGCGAGAGTTGGGATCATATCTTGATCAGCATGATTCTCGGCCGCAAGATTGGCATGACCCAGGTTTGGGACGAGGACGACAACGTCGTTCCCGTCACGGTCATCCAGGCTGGCCCCTGCGCTGTCTCGCAGGTTAAAACTCAGGCAACCGACGGCTATGACGCCGTCCAGATCGGTTTCGGCGACATCAAGGCCAAGAACGTGAACAAGCCCATGGCTGGTCACTTCGCCAAGGCTGGCGTCGAGCCTGTCCGCTTCCTTCGTGAGGTCCGCGTCGAGAACGGCGAGGAGCACAAGGTCGGCGAGGTCGTCACCGTCGCTGATTTCGCTGATGTCGAGAAGGTCGACGTCATCGGTACCTCCAAGGGTAAGGGCTTCCAGGGTCGCATCAAGCGCTGGGGTCAGCGCCGCGGTCCTATGACGCATGGTTCTCACTTCCAGCGTCACCCCGGTTCTATCGGTCAGTGCGCCTATCCTGCGCGCGTCCTCAAGGGCGTCAAGATGGCCGGTCACATGGGTAACGAGCGCGTTACCGTCAAGAACCTTTCCGTTGTCCGCATCGATGCCGAGCAGAACCTCATCTTGGTCAAGGGCGCTGTCCCGGGTGCCAAGAATGGTCTCGTCGCCATCCGTATGGCCTAAGGGCCCAGCCCATTTAGCCCAGCGTCATACCAAGGAGAACACTTAAATGGCAAAGTTTGAAGTAAAGAACAGCGAGGGCAAGAAGGTCGCCGAGGCCGAGCTCGCCGCTGAGGTGTACGGCATCGAGCCGAACATCCACGTTATGCACCACATCGTCAAGTGCCAGATGGCCTCTTGGCGTCAGGGCACCCAGTCCGCTAAGGGCCGCTCTGAGGTTTCCGGTGGCGGCAAGAAGCCTTGGCGTCAGAAGGGCACCGGCCGTGCCCGCCAGGGTTCCATCCGTGCTGCCCAGTGGCGTCACGGTGGCGTTGTCTTCGCCCCCAAGCCCCGTTCCTACGCTAAGCGTATGAACAACAAGGAGGTCAAGCTGGCTATGCGCTCTGCGCTGTCCGCCAAGCTGGCCGATGGCGAGCTCGTGCTCGTCGACGACTACGGCTTCGAGAAGCCTTCCACCAAGGCTGCCGTCGCCATGCTCAAGGCTCTCGGCCTTGAGGGCAAGCGTCTGACCATCATCGTTCGCGATGAGGACGTCAACGCCTACCTGTCGTTCCGCAACATTCCCAAGACGTTCATCATCACTGCCGACGAGGCCAACACCTACGATCTCGTCAACAACAACGCTGTGCTGATGCCCGCCGACATCGCCGCTCACTTCGGGGAGGTGCTTGCATAAATGACCGCCCACGAGATTATCATCCGTCCGATCGTGTCCGAGCGTTCCTTCTCCGGCATGGAGCTGAACAAGTACACGTTCGAGGTCGCCAAGGATGCTAACAAGTATCAGATCAAGGACGCTGTCGAGGAGATCTTCGGCGTCAAGGTCGTTCGCGTGAACACCCTGACGGTCAAGCCCAAGACCAAGCGCGTGCGCTATGTCGCCGGCAAGACCCGTTCTTGGAAGAAGGCCATCGTCACGCTGGCCGAGGGCGACACCATCGAGGTCTTTGGCAACCAGGCCTAAGACTCGCTGCTGTTGAGTGAGCTCATGCCTCCCAAATAGGGGAGGCGGGAGCTCAAGGTTTTGGGCGTATAAAATGGACACGCCCGGAACCGTGTATACGTCCGGTGTCATCGCACCCGAGGCAGAACCTCGAATCCCTGTCTGCGATGGCTAACGGATTCCTATTGAAAGGGATTGTAATGGCTGTAAAGCACCTTAAGCCGACCTCCGCTGGTAGGCGTTGGCAGACGATCTCCGACTTCTCCGAGATCACCTGCACCAAGCCCGAGAAGTCTCTTCTCGAGCCCCTGCCCAAGAAGGCCGGTCGTAACAACAACGGCCGCATCACCACCCGCCACCAGGGCGGCGGCGTGAAGCGTCGTTACCGCGTGATCGACTTCAAGCGCAACAAGGACGGCGTGCCCGCCAAGGTTGCCACGATCGAGTACGATCCGAACCGTTCCGCTCGCATCGCTCTGCTGCACTACGCTGACGGTGAGAAGCGCTACATCCTGGCCCCCAAGGGCCTCGAGGTCGGTCAGACCATCATGTCCGGTTCTGACGCCGACATCAAGCCGGGCAACGCTCTGCCCCTCGCCGACATCCCCGTCGGTACGCTCATCCACGCCGTCGAGTTCCAGCCGGGCAAGGGCGCCGCTATCGCCCGTTCCGCCGGTAACTCCTGCCAGCTGATGGGTAAGGAGGGCAAGTACGCTATCGTCCGTATGCCTTCCTCCGAGATGCGCCGCATCCTCGTTACCTGCCGCGCCACCGTCGGTGAGGTCGGCAACGCCGATCACTCCAACATCGTCATCGGCAAGGCCGGCCGTAAGCGTCACATGAACGTGCGCCCGACCGTCCGCGGTACCGTCATGAACCCTGTCGACCACCCGCACGGCGGTGGCGAGGGCAAGAACCACACCTCTGGTCGTCCCTCCGTTACCCCCTGGGGTAAGCCGACGAAGGGCCTTCGTACGCGCAAGAAGAAGAAGGTCTCGAACCAGCACATCATTCGTCGCCGTAAGAAGTAATTTCGGATACCGAGTTTTAGGAGAAAGCACTTATGAGCAGAAGTCTCAAAAAGGGCCCGTTCGTGGAGACTCGCCTTCTCTCGCGTATCACCGCGATGAACGAGGCTGGCAAGAAGGACGTCGTGAAGACCTGGTCCCGCGCGTCCACCATCTTCCCCGAGATGGTTGGTCACACCATCGCCGTCCACGACGGCCGCAAGCATGTGCCCGTGTATGTTACCGAGTCCATGGTTGGTCACAAGCTCGGCGAGTTCGCGCCGACTCGTACGTTCCGTGGCCACAAGGCCAAATAGGGGGTTAACCGTAAATGGCAACTAAGTCTATTGAAACTGAGGCCACCGAGGTTCGCGCCGTCGCTAAGTACGTGCGTGTTTCCCCCAGCAAGGCCCGCCTGGTGGTCGATCTGATCCGCCGCAAGCCTGTCGCTCAGGCCTTCGACATCCTCCACTTCTGCGACCGCGCCGTCGCCGTGGATGTCGAGAAGGTTCTCCGTTCCGCCGTTGCGAACGCCGAGAACAACAACGGTCTGCGTGCCGACAACCTGGTTGTCGCCGCTGCCTATGTTGACGAGGGTCCGACGCTTAAGCGCATCCGTCCCCGCGCCAAGGGTTCCGCTTCTCGTATTCTGAAGCGTACTTCCCACATCACCGTCGTCGTTGCTCCTCGAAAGGAGGCGTAAAGCTGTATGGGTCAGAAAGTCTACCCCACCGGCTTCCGTCTTGGCATCACCGAGAACTGGCGCTCCCGCTGGTTCGCAGAGAAGGATTACGCTAAGACCCTCGGTAACGATCTCGAGATCCGCAAGTACCTCGAGAAGCGTCTTTCCCGCGCAGCTGTCTCCCGCGTCGAGATCGAGCGCGCTGGCGACAAGGTGAAGGTCATCATCCTCACTGCTCGCCCCGGCGTTGTCATCGGTAAGAAGGGTGCCGAGATCGATACCCTCCGTACCGAGCTCGAGAAGGTCGCTGGCGTCTCCAAGGGCCAGCTCTCCGTCGACGTTGTCGAGATCAAGCGCCCCGAGCTCGACGCCAACCTCGTTGCTCAGTCCATTGCTGAGCAGCTCGAGGGCCGCGTTGCCTTCCGTCGCGCTATGCGCAAGGCTGTCCAGTCTGCCCGCAAGGCCGGCGCTAAGGGCATCCGTATCCAGTGCTCCGGTCGTCTCGGCGGTGCCGAGATGGGCCGTCGTGAGTGGTACCGCGAGGGTCGCGTGCCTCTGCACACCCTCCGTGCCAAGATCGACTACGGCACGGCTGTCGCCAGCACCACCATGGGCGCTTGCGGCGTGAAGGTCTGGATCTACCTGGGCGAGAAGCTCCCGGGCCAGCCTGTTCCCAACCCTGCACTCGAGGGCTCTTCCCGTCCTCGTCGTCGTAACTCCGAGAGGAGGGGTCAGTAGTGCTTGCCCCTAAGCGTATTCTTCACCGCAAGGTGCAGCGTGGCTCCATGAAGGGCCAGGCCAAGGGTAATACCGAGCTGCATTTCGGCGAGTTTGGTATCCAGGCTCTCGAGGCCCATTGGATCACCAACCGTCAGATCGAGGCCGCTCGTATTGCCATGACCCGCTACATGAAGCGTGGCGGTCGTGTCTACATCACGATCTTCCCCGATAAGCCCATCACCAAGAAGCCTGCCGAGACTCGCATGGGTTCTGGTAAGGGTAACCCCGAGGAGTGGGTGGCCGTCGTCAAGCCCGGCCGCATCATGTTCGAGGTCAAGGGTGTTCCCGAGGAGGTCGCTCGCGAGGCTCTGCGTCTTGCGCAGCACAAGCTCCCCATCAAGACCAAGATTGTTGCTGCCAAGAACGCTGAGCAGCGCATCGAGAAGGAGATGGCTGAGGAGGCCGCTCTCGAGGCCAAGTGGGCTGCTGAGGACGCCGCCGCCGCCAAGGAGGAGAACTAATGAAGCCCGCAGAGATTCGTGAGCTCTCGGACGCTCAGCTCGTTGAGAAGCTGAAGGAAATGCGCGCCGAGCTCTTTAACCTTCGTTTCCAGATGGCCACCAGCCAGCTGGACAACACCGCTCGCGTCAACACCGTGAAGAAGGACATCGCTCGCGTCCTCACGGAGCAGCGCGCCCGCGAGATCGCAGCGGAGAAGTCCGCTGTCGCCGAGTAGGACCTAAGGAGAGAACATGACTGAATCGCGTAACTCGCGTAAGGTCCGTACGGGTGTCGTTACCTCCGTCTCCGGTGCCAAGACCATTGTTGTCACCATCACCGAGCGCAAGCGTCACCCCAAGTACGGCAAGATGATGACCAGCTCCAAGAAGCTGCACGCTCACGACGAGGAGTGCACGGCTGGCGTGGGCGACACCGTCCGCGTTATGGAGACCCGTCCTATGTCCAAGATGAAGCGTTGGCGCCTCATCGAGGTCGTCGAGCGCGCTAAATAAGCAGTCGCTCTTACGACTTGTACGTTTCCGAAGATGTGCGTATGCCTGGCTTGCATACCACGGGCCGCATAAAGGCTGCGCACCTCTCTTCGGTTCTTAGTTCGGAGGAACATCTACCATGATTCAGATGCAAACCATGCTGAACGTCGCCGACAACTCCGGCGCTCGCAAGATTCGCTGCATCAAGGTGCTTGGCGGTTCCAAGCGTCGTTATGCAGGCATCGGCGATGTGTTCATCGGTGCTGTCCAGGAGGCTACCCCTGGCGCCAACGTCAAGAAGAAGGACGTTGTCCGTTGCGTCGTCGTTCGCACCGTTAAGGAGATCCGCCGCAAGGATGGCTCCTACATTCGCTTTGATGAGAACGCCTGCGTTGTCATCAACAACGATGGTTCGCCCGTCGGTACCCGTATCTTCGGGCCCGTCGCTCGCGAGCTTCGTGACAAGAAGTACATGAAGATCGTCTCGCTCGCTCCCGAGACCCTGTAGTTAGGGGAGATATATGTATATCAAGAAGGGCGATAAGGTCCAGGTTCTCTCTGGTAAGGATCGCGGCAAGCAGGGCGTTGTCCTGCGTGCTCTCCCCGCCGAGAACAAGGTCGTTGTCGAGGGCGTTTCGGTCGTCAAGAAGGCCGTCAAGCCCAACGCTGCCAACCAGCAGGGCGGCATCGTTTCGCAGGAGGCTCCCATCGACGCCTCCAACGTCAATCTCGTTTGCCCCGAGTGCGGTAAGGTTACCCGCGTCGGTCACGAGAAGGACGGCAAGAACAAGCTGCGCGTCTGCAAGAAGTGCGGCCACAAGTTCTAAGCTGCCCGCAACA
>JAXKFZ010000031.1:0-16336 GCA_036550635.1 Collinsella sp.
CGCGTGCGTGCAGCGCTTTTTGGATGAGGGCCACGAGGTCGTGGGCTTTGATCTGCTGTCGCCGGCGATCGAACACGAGCGCTACCGCCATCTGATCGTTGATGTCCGCGAGCCGGACTCGTTTCCAAGCGACCTTGAGCCTCAGGTAATCGTGAACGTTGCCGGTACGCAGGATTCGACCGACGACATCGCCGCCAACCTGTGTGGCACCATCAACGTGACCGAGCGCTACGCCTTTGTGGGGGAGGGGCTCGCCGCCAAGCCTGCGCCGGCTATCAAATCCGTGGTCAATGTGGGGTCGGCGAGCGGGCATACGGGATCGGAGTTTCCCGCCTATGCCGCCAGCAAGGGCGGCGTTATCGCCTATACCAAGAACCTTGCAAACCGCTTGGCACCGCAGGCCATCGCCAACAGTGTGGACCCGGGCGGCGTTATCACACCGCTCAACCGTTGCGTGATGGAAGACGAGCACCTGTGGAACCAGATTATGGAGCTCACGCCGCTTAAACGCTGGGCCACCGCCCAAGAGATTGCCGAGTGGATCTACTGTGTGGGCGTGACCAATCGGTTTATGACCGGGCAGAGCCTGCTGATTGATGGCGGCGAGGCCGGCCGCACACAATTTATTTGGCCCGAATAGGAAACGCGCCCGATGGAAAGCCGTCGGGCGCGTTTTTGATGTATCGATTTTTAGCCGAGGCAAGTCCAGTTGACGGGGGTCGAGCCGTGCTGTTCGAGTAGCCGATTGGCAGCGGAGAAGGGGCGCGACCCCATAAAGGCGGGGAGTTCTGCCGTGGCACGGTTGGCCGAAAGCGGCGAGGGGTGCGTGGAGGCCAGACAGAACTTGTCGGTTGCCTTGCCCGTGCCAGTTGCGACGAGCTTACCTTCGACCATCTGCTGGGCAAAGCGGCCCCATGCCAAAAAGACTACCGGCTGGGGCAGCTGGCAGCAGCGTTCGATAATGTAGTCGGTGAGCGTGCTCCAGCCCAGCTTGGCGTGCGAGTTCGCGGCATGCTCGCGCACGGTGAGCGTAGTGTTGAGAAGCAGGACGCCCTGTTGTGCCCATGGCGTTAGGTCTCCTGTGGCGGGAATGGGGTAGCCCAGATCGGCATTGAGTTCCTTGTAAATATTGCGCAGGCTCGGCGGCAACTTGGTTTGCGTCGCGGGGACCGAGAACGACAGCCCCATGGCCTGGTTGGGTCCGTGATAGGGGTCTTGACCCAAGATGACAACCTTGACCTGGTCGGCCGGCGTGTAGGCGAGGGCATTGAGGATGTCGTCTTGTGCCGGGTAGATAGTCTGCTCGGCACGCAAAAGGGCGATGCGCTCGAGCAGCCGGTTCGTAGTGTCACGTACCGGCTGCGGCGCATCGCCCAGCCAAGTTGTTATGTTGCGGTCGCGAGTTGCGGTGTCCATGGGGCTCCTTTATGGCAGATGCTCTGTTGGTATCTATTGTAAAGGCGCACCGGAGACCTTTATGTCGGGGCTGCATAAGGAGCGGGGTCTACGAGACGCGCTCGGGCGCTCCTGCCATGCGAGCCTGTCCATGCGCGCGAAGGCGCGGGAGCTGCACGGTTGCCGCCATGACGCCGGTGAGGATGAGAGCGGCACCAAAGAAGGCGATGGGGCTCAGGACCTCGCCGACCAGGAAGAACGAGAAGACGGCGGAGCAGACTGGCTCGAGCGAGAAGGCGAAGCCGGTGGTCTCGGCAGGCACGTGGGGCTGCACGAGCGTCTGGGTGATAAAGCCGTAGGCAGAGCAGATGAGTGCGAGCGCAACGACGACCACGATCTCGCTGGGCGTACTGGGAAGCGTGAAGCCGCCAAAGGTGAATGCGGCGATGCCCGAGAACAAGCCGCCAAAGCCCAGCTGCCAAACGCCCAGAGCAAGCGGATTGACTTCTTCGACAAACCGCTTGGCGACAATGATGTGCCCGGCGTAGACAAAGGCGGAGAACAACATGATGAGCGCGCCCGGGTTCAGGCTGGTGAAGTCGGCGCCCGAGAGCAGCAACATACCGCAGGTGACGATGGCAGTGCCGACGAGCACTTTGCGTTCGGGTGCGCGGCGCAGCAGGGCGGCGTTGGCAAACGGCACGATCACGACCGTCAGGCTCTGCAAAAAGCCGGCAGTGGAGGCGGAGGTGAGGCTGGAGCCCAGGCACATGCAGGTGAGCTCGGTTGCCATAATGGCGCCGATGATGGCGGCGCGGACCATAAGGTCACGGTTGATGCGCAACGCGTGCTTGTGGAAGAGCAGCAGGCAAGCCGCAAAGGCGATGATACAGCGCAGCGCGACGATGCTCGTGGCGTTCATGCTGTCCATGCCGATCTTCATGAGGGGATACGAAAAGCCCCATGCGACGGGAACGGAAAATGAGAGCGCGATTGCTTTTTTGCGATCCATGGGACTCCTTTTGTTACAGAACGGTTTCGCACAAAGGATTCTGCTCCCAGATTTGGATGTAGTAAAGCGAATGTATCTTCAGTATGATTAAGAAATACTAATGTGACAGATTAAACCCTGGCAAAACGTTTTACGGCTGCATTGATGTGGAGGCACGATGGCATCGCGGTATCAGATTGTTTGTATGGTGGTCGATCGCGGCAGTCTTAAGGCCGCGGCGGACGAGTTGGGCTATACGCAAAGTGCGGTGAGCCAGGCCGTCAAGGCGCTCGAGCGCGAGCTGGGCACCACACTTATCGAGCGCGGTAAGCAGGGCGTTTCGCTTACGCGCGACGGTAAACAATATCTGCCGTACCTGCGCCAGATTGTGACCGCCGAGGTCGAGCTCGAGGGCAAGCGCCAGGAGCTGCTGGGGCTTTCGTCGACCGATATTCGCATCGCGACGTTTACTAACGTGAGTCGTACCGTGCTGCCGCGTGTGATCCGCGACTTTGGTGCGCTGCACCCGGGCGTACGCTTCACCCTCAAACAGGGCGATTACACGCGCAACGCTCAATGGGTGCACGATGGCGTGGTTGATTTTTGTTTTACGGCACGCGGATTTACCGCTGGGCTCGAGAAGCGCGTCGTCTATCACGACGAGTTGGTAGCATTGTTGCCGGCCGAGCATCCGCTGACGGCAAAGGAAAAGGTGACACTTGCCGACCTGGCGTCCGAGCCGTTTGTGCTGCTGGATGAGGGCGAACAGAGTCTGGTGCTCGATGCATTCGCAACGCATGGGCTGTCGCCGCACGTGACGAGTGAGGTGACCGATGACTACACCATCATGGCGATGGTGGAGGAGGGCCTAGGCGTGAGCATGCTCTATCGTCGTACTGTGGAGGGCATGCGAGCCGATATTCGTGTGCGGCCCATCGTGCATGCCCCCTCGCGCGACGTGGTGGCCGCCTGGCGCAGCTGGGATACCATGCCCATCGCCACGAGGCGCTTTATCGACTATATGAGCTCGCATATTGTCAATTAATGACTGGCGTGGCGTTGAGTGCGGTGTTTAGCGGGCTGTCGCTTTGGCTTTGGTGGCGCGATAGGTGCGTGCCGGGTGGCAGAGCAATACCGCCACGACCATAAAGAATGCCGTGGTGCCCAGGCTGATGGGGTAGACCATCATGATGTTCGCAAAGGTGCGGAAGTGCGGGAACACACAGAACACCCAATAGAAGCGGATGCCGCAGACGCAGATCATGGTGATGAGGGCGGGCGTGAGCGAGATGCCAAAGCCGCGCAGGTAGCCTGACATGTTTTCGTAGAACATGCTAAAGGCGTACGCCGGGAAGATCGAGCACACGCGGATATAGCCGATCGAGACGATGTTGGGGTCGCTGTTGAACAGCGATAGGATCTCGCGCCCCAGACCGACAATAACGATAATTGTGATGAGTGCAACGATACCGCCTTCGACCAGGCAGACTTTGAGCGTTTTGGTGCAGCGGTCGATCTGGCGGGCACCGTGGTTTTGTCCCACAAAGGTGGTGCAAGCCTGGCTAAAGCTGTTGAGCAGGTTGTAGCACACGTACTCCAGGCTCATGGCGGCGCTCGATGCCGCCATGACCTCGGTGCCCAGGCTGTTGATGGCAGACTGGATGATGATGTTGGCGACGGCAAAGACGGCGCTTTGGATGCCGGCGGGCAGGCCGATCTTGACGATGCGCTTGAGGGCGACGGGGTCGATAGCCAGGTCGCGTAGGGTGACGCGGACGACGGAGTCGGTCTTGAGCAGGCGGATAAAGAGTGTAGCGGCACTGACGGTGTAGGCGATGGCGGTGGCGATGGCGACGCCCGCGACGCCCCAGTGGAGTACGGGGACAAAGATGAGATCCAGGCCAATGTTGAGGACGGTGGACACGGCAAGCGCCTGCAGCGGCATGCGAGTGATGCCGACGGAGCGGAAGATCGCGGCCTCAAAGTTGTAGAGCAAGATCGAGGGCATGCTAAGCAAAAAGACGCGCAGGTAGAGCGAAGCGAGCGGCATGGTTTCGGCGGGAACGTTGAGGGCGGCGAGCATGGGCTCGGCAAAGATCTCGCCCAGCGCGATGACGACAAAGCCCACGAGCGCCATTAAAATTGAGGTATGGACGGCGCGTTTGACCATGTTCTGATCGTTGCGGCCGATAGCGTTGGCGATGACCACGTTGGAGCCAAGCGACATGCCAATAAACAGGTTGAGCATAAGACTGGTAAGCGGAACATTGGAGCCGACCGCCGCCATGGCGAGGGTTCCCTGGTCGCCCGAGAAGTTGCCGATGATGACCGTGGCGATGAGGTTCGACAGCTGTTCCAAGATGCTCGTGGCGGCCACGGGGAAGGCGAACAGGGGAATATTTCGCCACAGCGAGCCGGTGATCATGTCAATGTGCTTAGATGCGGTATCAGCCATACGCTCTCAATCTCTAACATGCTCTTTCGTGCTTATTTGCGCAGATGATGATACTCCTAATGCATTCAGTCGGCACTTGGGGACGTTCCTTTTCTGCCGGCAGTTGGGGACACTCCTTGTCTCTTCTATGACTAGGTTGGGAAGGCGTGCGACAATGGTGGGCGTTGTGTTGTTCGCGCTAAGGAGTTGCCATGTTGTTGTGTCCCGTTTGCCATGAGCCGTTGGTGGACAATGAGCGCGGTGCTGCATGCGCGGGAGGACACCGGTTTGACCGTGCGCGCGAGGGCTATCTATATCTACTGCGCTCATCCAAGAGCGGCGACTCCATGGGTGATCCTAAGTCGCAGGCACGCAGCCGTCGCGACTTTCTGAACCGCGGTTACTATGCGCCGTTGCGCGATGCGATGGTTGAGCTGGCGCGCGAACGGGTGTCTGGGCGCGCCACGTCTGCGAACGGACCCATGACGCTGCTCGATATTTGCTGCGGCGAGGGCTATTACACCAGCGCCATGGGCGCGGTGCCGGGCGTGGATGCTTACGGTTTCGACCTGGGCAAAGAGATGGTGCGCCTTGCCGCCAAGCGCGGCGATGCGACCTACTTCGTGGCCAACATGAAGGACATCCCCGTGGCCGATGGCGCCTTCGATATGGTGACCGAGCTCTTCGCTCCCTTTAACGAGCGCGAATTTGCCCGCGTGCTGGCTCCAGAGGGCTCACTCTATACCGTGGTGCCGGGTGCCCGTCATCTCTTTGGGCTCAAGGAGGTGCTCTACGATACGCCGTACCTTAACGATGAGAAGCTGCCGAAGACCACCGAGCTCGAGTTGGTCGGAACGCAGCGGGTGTCTGCGAACATTACGCTCCAGACCCAGGCAGACATCGAGGCGGTGTTCCAGATGACGCCGTACTACTACCGCACGCGCCCTGCCGACAAAGAGCGCCTGGCAAACTTGGACACCCTTCAAACCGACATCGACTTCATCATCGCCGAGTACCGCCACTAACCTACCAAAAAGGGACAGGTTTATTTTGGTAGGTTTTATCTGGGCAAACGTAAAGGGCCGACCGCGGAGATGCGCGATCGGCCCTTTTTAGTTGCCTGGCTGCAGGGGTTATGAGAAGCGAGCGCTTATAGGCGGTCCTTGTTCTCGGCCTTAACGGCGTGTGCCTGCTGAACAAAGAACAGGTCGTACACCACGATGACAAAGGCGACGATATTGACGGAGCTGCCGCCGAGCGCGGGAAGCGTGAGCGCGGCCTGGACGAGCGTGGCGATTGCGGCGACGATGCCGAGCTTAAACGCGCCATCCACCTGCGAAGGCTTGTTGGCGCCCTTGATGCCCGCAACGCCCGCGGCGAGATCGATGAGGCCCTTGGCGACCAGCACGACCGCGGCGAGCATGGCGTTCGACCCGTACATGGAATCGAGGTTGCCGGTCGCGATGCCGGCGATTCCAATGACGAGACTGGCGATGCCCAGAACAAAATAAATCAGGGCAAGGATTTTGAGTGTCTTGCGAGCGGCGCTCATAGCTGGTCCTTTCGATGCGGGCGCGGAGAATCTGTCGCACCCAGGTTGCGGCACATATCGTGAAGCACATTGTAGTTCAACGGGGCGATGCATGCGTTTGAAAGCGTCTCTTGCCTGTACGGTCCAACCTTTCAAAAAGGAAAGCTGGACGTAAGCCAAATCGATGGCAGCCCATGTGCGGCGCTGCGATGATGAGGCCGTAACAAGGAGCTGGTCTCAAGGAGGAGTCATGATGTACGGAGCAGGGCAAGTGCGTGAGCCGCGGTCGCTGGGAAGGCGCATGGGTGATTCTGTGATCGCTGCCGTGTGCACGGGATTGATGGCGGTGCTTTGCATTGCGATGCTGTGGGCCATGTCGCATGTGGGACAATAGCGGACGGTTGGGTGCCGACATAAACGGCACTCACGTATTCGTTTTGCTTGTTAAGGAGTATCCATGGGCGTCGTCGATCCCTTTTCTGTTGCTCGGGCCGCGGGGCTTGAGCTGATCGGGAAGTCCGAGGGCCTCACGCTCACCGACGGCACGATGGAGCTGCGCGCCGATTTTGCCCGCATGCTTCCACGACTCAAGCAGGGCCGCCTGCAACAGGAGCTGCTGGTGAAGGCCGCACGCGCGAAAGGCGTCGAACAGCCGTGGGCAATCGATGCCACGGCAGGTTTTGGCGAGGATTCGCTGCTGCTTGCTGCCGCGGGCTTTACGGTCGATTTGTATGAGCAGGACTGTGTAATCGCGGCGCTGCTGCAGGATGCCTTGGACCGTGCGGCGGACGATCCGGCGCTTGCGGATGCCGTGGCGCGCATGCGCCTGCATGCGGGCGAGGACAGCATCGCCGGTCTTCGCCATGCGGCTGAGCTGGTCGAGCAGGGCGAGCTCGTCGCGCCCGATGTGGTATATCTAGACCCCATGTTCCCCGAGCGCACCAAGAGCGCGGCGGTCAAAAAGAAGTTTCAACTGCTGCATCATTTGGAGCAGCCGTGCGCCGATGAGGAGACGCTGGTCGAGGCGGCGCTCGCGGTGCGTCCGCGCAAGGTCGTTATCAAGCGGCCGGTGAAGGGGCCACTGCTTGCCGGCGTTAAGCCGAGCTATCAACTTGCGGGCAAGGCCGTTCGCTACGATGTCTTGGTGCCGCCGCGTCCGTAGCTTGCGTGCGATGGCTGGCGCTCCGTCAATGCCGTGCCGATGCGGCGCCTATTTCCAAGGGTGCGATGTCAGGTGCCATCCACCGCAGTATTCGCATTTGTAGCAGGCCAAACCGCGCCGACCGCGGTTTTCGCAGTCGGCCATAACGGCCTCGGCCTCGGCGCGCGTGTCGTAACGGTTTTTGCGTTCACACGACTTGTAGCGCCAGGCCTCATCGCGCTCGGCGTTCAGGGCGTCGCGGCGCTCGTCTTCGCGCGCAAACAGGTCGCTCATATCGCCGCCGGTAGCAGCGCCCAAAAACTCGCTTTTGGCCTTTGACCAGGCGGCTCGCTTTTTGCTTCCCATCTGCTTAGCGCCTCTCTCCAAACGCTGGTATCATTGCTCAACCAAAGTGATACCAATAAACGTGAGGTCGCCGCGTGATGATCAGAAAAACCCTCGATACCGACATTCCCGCCGTCATGGCTATCTATGACGCAGCCCGCGCCTTTATGCGCGCACATGGCAACGCCACGCAGTGGCCCGAGGGCACGCCTTCTGCCGAGCAGCTGGCTGCCGATATCGCCGCCGATGGCAGCTATGTGTGCGAAGTCGACGGCCGCGTGGTGGCGACGTTTGCCTTTTTGCCGGGCCCGGACGAGTGCTATGACGTCATTGAGGATGGTCAATGGCGCAGCGACGCTCCGTACGCCGTGCTGCATCGCGTGGCGTCCGATGGCACCGTGCACGGTATCGCGGCTGCGATGTTTGCCTTTGCCAAGGAGCGTGCCGATCACCTGCGCATCGACACGCATCAGGACAACCTGCCCATGCAGGGAGCCATCGCCAAGGCCGGGTTTAAGCGCGCCGGTATCGTATATGTGTCGGACGGTACGCCGCGCGTCGCGTTTGATTGGCTGCGCGAGGCGTAAGAGCGACGCCTCATATCAATAATTCGCGCGAACGAAAATGGTCCCACCCGGGGCCATTTTTGGTAAAACGCGTTGTTGTGGGACTCGCGTTGTTATCGCCCCAGATGAGCCCGGGCGGACAAAAAGGGGAGGTGCCGGCTTTCGCAAGGCGCGAACCTACGAAAATCGCCGCGCGGCAACGCAGGGCGATGAGCTCGGTCGGGGGATAGGGCCCGCTTCGCCCGCCGGCCCGTAAATTGTATCATCCAGTGTGGAATGAGGACGCCCGTTGCCGCGTGCGATGGGCTTGCAATAAGAGGAGAGCCATGTCGAAGCAAGCGGTCGTTGGAATCTTGGCGCATGTCGATGCCGGCAAGACCACGTTGGCCGAGGCCATGCTATTCAACGCGGGCCGCATTCGCAAGCGCGGCCGCGTGGACGATGGCGATTCGCATCTGGATACGAACGAGATTGAGCGCGAGCGCGGTATTACGATCTTCTCGTCGCAGGCTGTGCTCGACCATGGCGATACCCACGTCATGCTCGTGGATGCACCAGGGCATGTCGATTTTTCAGCCGAGGCGGAGCGCACGCTGCGCGCACTCGACTACGCGATTTTGGTTGTGGGCGCCAACGACGGCGTGCAGGGGCATACCGAAACCCTGTGGCGCCTGCTTGCGCGCTATGAGATCCCGACGTTCATCTATATCAACAAGATCGATTTGGAGAATCCCGGCCGCGATGTTTTGCTGGCACAACTTGGGCAACGTCTTTCCGAGGGCTGCCTGGATGCCAACGAATTGTTGGCGGGCGGCGCCGTTCAGGAGGACTCCGCTGCGTTAGACGAGGCGGCGCTCGACGAGTTTCTTGAGGCGGGTGAGCTTTCCGTCGCAACGCTGTCGCGCATGGTCGCCGAGCGCAAGCTCTTTCCCTGCTTTGCCGGCTCGGCGCTCAAGGACCAAGGCGTGGGCGAGCTGCTGGGCGGCATATGCGCGCTGATGCGCGAACAGGCGTGGCTCCCGGAGTTTGCCGCGCGCGTCTATCGTGTCAGCCGCGGGGATCGCGGCGAGCGCTTGGCTTGGGTTAAAGTGACCGGCGGCACGCTGCATGCCAAGCAGGTGATTGACGGACGCTCCGGTGCCGAGGCATGGGAGCAAAAGATCGATCAGGTACGCATCTATAACGGCGAGAAATACGAGCTGGCCCAAGAAGTTGCTGCTGGCGGTATTTGTGCCGTGACGGGCCTTGCGCACGTCCGCCCAGGGGACACCCTGGGCGCGGAGCCTGCGGGCGATGTGCCTGTCATTGCGCCAGTCCTTACCTATACAGTGCTTCCGGGCGAACACGATGTCCACGCGGTGTTCAAAGCACTGACTGAGTTGGCGGACGAAGATCCTATGCTCGGCGTAAGCTGGAATACGCATCTTGAGCAGATTCATTTGCAGTTGATGGGCGCCGTGCAGCTCGAGGTCGTGCAGCGGGTGTTGGCCGATCGCTTTGGCCTTTCGATTGCGTTTGAGCCCGGCGGCATTCTCTATAAGGAGACTATTTCGCAGCCGGTCGAGGGCGTGGGCCACTTTGAACCACTGCGCCACTATGCCGAGGTGCATCTGCGCTTGGAGCCGCTGCCAGCGGGTTCGGGCGTGCAGTTTGGCACCGTGACCTCGACCGATGAGCTCGACTTGAACTGGCAGCGTCTGGCGCTCACCAACGCCATGGAGCGCGATCACCTGGGCGTGCTGACCGGCTCGCCCATCACCGATGTGCGCATTACGCTCACGGGCGGCCGCGCGCATGCCAAACACACCGAGGGCGGCGATTTTCGCCAGGCCACGTACCGCGCGATTCGCCAGGGTTTGATGCAGGCGCGTGAGGCCGGCGCAGCCGTGCTGCTGGAGCCGTGGTACCACTTTGAGCTCGAGGTACCGGGGGAGTGCGTGGGTCGGGCGCTCTCGGATGCCACGCGCATGGGTGCCGAGTACGAGCCGCCGACGATGGCGGGAGACCGGGCGAAGCTTGTGGGTCGCGTGCCGGCATCCGAGGTGCAGGATTACGCGCTGGAGGTGGCTGCCTACACGAGCGGTCGCGGACATCTGTACCTGGAGTTTGCAGGCTACGCGCCTTGTCATGATGCCGAGCGCGTAATCGAGACGGCCGCCTATGAGCCCGAGGCCGATCTGCCCAACACGCCCGATTCGGTCTTTTGCTCTCACGGCGCCGGTTACACGGTCAAATGGTACGACGTACCCGCCGCGGCGCACGTAAAGATCGATCCCGACACCTTTCGCCCCTGGCGAGCAGCAGACGCCGAGTTTTTCGGCCATAGGTGATAGAGGGTCAGTTCCTTTGTCGTATGCTATTGGTGTAACTCGGTGCAAGTTGGTATAACTATTACCAGGGTTTGCCAATCCGAGGAGGCCGACATGAATCCAAATCCCTTTAAGCCCACGGCTGGTAAGCGGCCTCCGATACTCATCGGTCGCGAGTCGGTCATCGAAGATTTCGAGGAAGGGCTCGATAACGGCGCTGGAGCGCCGGGCAGGCTCATGCTTATTACGGGAAACCGCGGCTGCGGCAAGACGGTTCTCCTGTGGGAGCTGCAACGTCTGGCCAGCGGGCGCGGATGGGCGGTTGTCTCCGATTCCGCTTCGCTTGGCTTATGCGACCGCTTGGCCGACGCGCTTCGCTCGAATAGGCCCGTTGTGACGTCAATGGAATTCGGTCCGTCGTTTGGCCGGATGTCGGTTGAGGCGGCGCGAGCAAAGGGCGAAACGTTGCGAGGGCTGGTCAACGAGCGCCTCAAGAAGCTCGGTCCAGGCAAGGGCATACTGTTTGCGATTGACGAGGCGCAATCTGCGTCTATCGAGGAACTAGCGGCGCTGGCCGTTCTCTATCAGCAGGTGCTCGGAGACCAGGATGCCACGGGCTTGTCCGATGGCGACCAGCGCGGTCTTGCGCTGGTGTTCGCCGGCTTGCCCAGCATGGTTGACGATCTGCTCGAAGAGCCGAGCGTGACGTTTTTGCGGCGTGCCCAGCAGCGTACGCTGGGGGCGATATCTTTGCCCAAGGTGCGTGATTCATATATCCAGACGGTCAAAGACGCTGGCCTTTACGTTGACGCGGAGACGGCGGACCTTGCGGCACACAAGAGCATGGGGCATCCCTATATGGTTCAGCTCGTGGGATATTACATGTGGCGGTCTGCCGTTCGGCGTGACTCGCAGGTCATTGAAGAGCGCGATGTTGAGGCTGGGCACGCGGATGCCATCTCCGAGTTCTATGAAGCAGTGGACGCTCCCTTGTATTACGGGTTGCGCAGTCCGCAGCGCCTCTTTATCGAGGCTATGGCGGCTGACGAGGACAAACCGACGCGCATGGCGGACATCATTGAGCGTTGCGACCGTACTCAGAGTTGGGCGAGTAAATATCGCGCAAGTCTGATTCGCGAGCGCGTCATCGAGGCTGCCGGATACGGCCTCGTCCGATTTACCGTGCCCATGCTGGGCGCGTACATTAGCGATCGCATTTTATGGCACGAGTAGGGTGATAAAGGTGACAGAACAGAAGATGAGCCCGCAGGCTATCGAAGTGCGTGGAGCGCGTGTACACAACCTCAAGGACATCGATATCGATATTCCGCTGGGAAAGCTCGTGGGTATTGCCGGCGTGTCGGGTTCGGGCAAGAGCTCGCTGGCGCTGGGGGTTCTTTATGCCGAGGGCTCGCGCCGTTACCTGGAGGCGCTCAGCACCTATACCCGCCGTCGTCTGACGCAGGCCGAGCACGCCCAGGTGGACGAGGTGCTGCACGTACCGGCGGCGCTCGCATTGCATCAGCGCCCCAGTGTGCCGGGCGTGCGTTCCACTTTTGGCACCATGACCGAGCTCAACAATAGCCTGCGTCTGCTCTTTAGCCGCTGCGCCCATCACGTGTGCCCGCACTGCGGGGCGCGCGTGGAGCCGAGCCTTAACGTAGCGGCTGGCCTGTCGCTCACGTGTCCGACGTGCGGCCGCGAGTTCTACGCTCCGAGCGCCGAGGACCTTGCCTTTAACAGTGGCGGTGCATGCCCCACCTGTGGCGGCACCGGTGTCATGCGCGAGGTGGACGAGGCGAGCCTGGTGCCCGACGAGTCAAAGACCATCAACGAAGGCGCGGTGCTTCCCTGGGGTACGCTCATGTGGGATCTGATGAAGCAGGTGGCAGGCGAGATGGGCGTGCGCACCGACGTGCCGTTTAACCAGCTCACGCCTCAAGAGCGCGATATCGTGTTCCACGGTCCGGCGGTTAAGAAGCACATTCTCTACGTTCCCAAAAACGGCGAGGGCGCCACGCCGCTCGACTTTACCTATTACAACGCCGTCTATACCGTCGAGAATGCGCTCGCCAAGGTCAAGGACGATAAGGGCTTAAAACGCGTTGCGCGCTTTTTGCGCGAGGGCTCATGCCGCGATTGCGGCGGCACGCGTCTCTCCGAGGCTGCACGCCAGCCCCAGGTGCGCGGTATCAATCTGGCGCAGGCGGCGGCTATGACGCTGGGCGAGGCGATTGAGTGGGTGCGCGGGGTGCCCGCATCCTTGCCGTCCGAGATGCGGCCCATGGCGACGGATATCTGCGATTCGTTTTTGAGCGCGGCCCGTCGTCTAGTCGACCTGGGACTCGATTACCTTTCACTCGACCGCACCGGTGCCACGCTCTCCACGGGTGAGCGCCAGCGCGTGCAGCTTGCCCGCGTGGTGCGTAATCGATCGACAGGTGTGCTTTATGTGCTGGACGAGCCTTCGATCGGCTTGCATCCCGCCAATGTCGACGGCTTGGTGGGCGTGATGCGCGATCTGGTGGATGACGGCAACACCGTGGTTGTTGTCGACCACGACACGCGCGTGCTGGCCGAGGCTGATTATCTGGTTGAGATGGGCCCCGTTGCCGGAGCAGGTGGCGGCAACGTGATCGCCGCCGGTACGGTAGGCGAGGTCGAACAATCGCGGGGCAGCCGTATCGCGCCGTTTTTGCGCGCCGAGCCCAAGCGCTTGCGCCCGCAAGTGGCTGACGACGAAATGTTCGACCAGGGTCATATCCGTATGGCGACCGATACCATCCATACCGTCAAGCCGCTCGAGGTCGATATCCCGCGCGGCCGTCTCGTTGCGGTGACGGGCGTTTCGGGTTCGGGTAAGACGACGTTGGTGCTTGAGACGCTCATCCCGGCGCTTAAGGCGCAGGCAGCCGGCGAGCGCCTGCCGGGGCACGTGCGCTGGGTCGATGCCGAAGGCATTGCCCGCGCCAATCTGATTGACGCCACGCCCATCGGCGCCAACGTTCGCTCGACGGTAGCGACCTATGCCGACATCCATGATGAATTGCGCCGCGCCTTCGCCCGTACGTCCGAGGCCAAGGCAGCCGGCTACAAGGCAGGTGCCTTTAGCTACAACACCGGTGCCTTGCGCTGCCCCACGTGCGATGGCACGGGTTCGATATCGCTCGACGTGCAGTTTTTGCCCGATGTCGAGATCGTTTGCCCGGCATGTCGCGGCTCACGTTATGCAGACGCGGCTTCGCATATCCATCGCGAGGGCAAGGATGGGAGCCTGCTTACGTTGCCGCAGCTCATGGACATGAGTGTGGACGAGGCTATCGACGCCACGCTGGGACTCAAGAAAGTTCAGACGCGCTTGCAGACCTTGCACGACCTGGGATTGGGCTATCTCACGCTTGGTGAGCCCACGCCGGCGCTTTCGGGCGGCGAGGCACAGCGTCTTAAGCTTGCGAGCGAGATGGGCCGCGTGCAGGATGATGCCGTATTCGTGTTCGACGAGCCCACGATTGGACTACATCCGCTCGATGTTCAGGTGCTGCTGAACGTGTTTGACGGTCTCGTTGCCAAGGGCGCCACGGTTATCGTGATCGAGCACGATCTCGACCTTATCCGTAACGCCGATTACGTGATCGACATGGGCCCGGGCGGTGGCGATGCGGGCGGGCAAATCGTCTGCGCCGGCACGCCGGCGGATATCGCGGTCTGCTCCAAGAGCATTACCGGTCGCTACCTATAACCGAATGTGACAAAGGGACAGTCCCTTTGTCACATGCCCGGAAAGCCTGTTTGGCGCAGCGCCTCGTAGAGGACGATGGCGGCGCTGTTGGAGAGGTTGAGTGCGCTGATACGATAGTCGTCCGGATTGACGAAGTTGCCGCAGATATCCTGCTGAAGGATGACCTCATGGCCGTCCTCGATATGCCCCAGCGACACCTCGTGGGCTTCCCAAGTCTCGGCGTTATCAAGCGAGTCGCAATCGCGCAGCATCGGGATGCGCTCGCAGCGCTCGGGCGCCGCGGCAAGCAGTGGCTCGGGAATGCCCGAGCTCTCGCTGCCAAAGACCAAGAAGTCGCCGTCGCGATAGGTGCTTTGCGCATAGGTGCGACGAGCCTTTTTAGTCAGCAGGTGCAGGCGCTCATCGGCGGGGGAGAGGCCGTTGCGGGCAAGGAAGTCCTCCCAGTCGGCATAGGTCGTCACGTCTAAGTTTTGCCAGTAGCCCAGTCCGGCGCGACGCACCGTCTTGTCGTCGAGCGAAAACCCCAGCGGCTCCACCAGATGCAGGCGGGCGCCGGTAACCACGCAGGTGCGGCCGATATTGCCCGTATTGGCTGGAATTTCGGGCGCATACAGCACGATATTGAACATGAATCTCCTTGGCTTAGAACGAAAAACCACCACGAAGGGCACCTTCGTGGTGGTTTGGCGGCTACGTAGGCGGAAAAATGCCCGCTTGGATAAACCTAGGCGCGGTGCCAGTCGGTCAGGCAGGCATCGAGGGAGGCGATGAGCGCATCCTTGTCCATGTGACGGCCGATGATGCACAGGCTCGTCATGCGGTCGCCCGTCTCGTCGTCCCAAATTTGCATGATCTCGGGGTTCTCGTCGATGATCTTCTGCTTCTCGCCCTCGGGCGCGGAGTCAACGAACGGACCGTTCTCCATCAGGCGCATCTGGTGGCCGGCCTGCTCAAACATGTAGCACATGTCCGGATCGCCGGTCTGCCACAGCGGACCCTTGACGCGGATGACCTCGTCGGGCCACTCCTGCTCAACAAAATCGGTGAACTTCTGCAGGTCAAACGGCTTGCGGCGCGAGTAAACAAAGGTCTCGATGTCGTACTCGAGCACCTCGGGGTCGTCGTGCTCCTCGGGATGCTCCATGGCCTCGATCCAGGCAGCGGAGTTGTAGGCGCGCATAAAGTCGAAGCGGTCGGTATCGAGCAGCTCCTCCATGGGGACCTCGCCGTTTTGGGCCTCGACGATCACGGCGTCTTTCTGCAGGCTGCGCACGATGGCCTTAAGCTCGGCGATCTGCTCAGAGCTCACGGTATCGGTCTTGTTGAGGATCAGCGTGGAACAGAACTCGATCTGCTGGATGAGCAGGCTCTCGATGTCGTCCTCGTCGATATCCTCTGCCAGCAGGTCGCGACCGCCGTTGAACTCGTCATACATGCGGGCGCAGTCGACCACGGCCACGATGTTGTCGAGCGCGAGCTTGGGCTCGCCGCCCACCTTGGCCTCGTCGCAGAAGCTCGAGATGGTGTAGGCGATGGGGATGGGCTCGCAAATGCCCGAGGCCTCGATGATGATGTAGTCGAAGTTGCCCGAATCGGCGATGCCCTGCAGCTGGTTGGCAAGGTCGTCCGAAAGCGTGCAGCAGATGCAGCCGTTGGTGAGCGGGATGAGGTCGTCGGTCTCGGAAAGACCGCCGTCGGCGATGAGGCTGGCGTCCACATTGATCTCGCCGATGTCGTTGACGATCACGGCGGCGCGGATGCCGCCGTCGTTAGCGAGGATGTGGTTGAGCAGCGTGGTCTTGCCGGCACCGAGGTATCCGGTAAGCATGATGATCTTCACGGGTTTGTTGGGCATGTGCCCTCCTTTGTTAGACATGGCTTACAG
>JAXKFZ010000216.1:0-2001 GCA_036550635.1 Collinsella sp.
GGCCGTGGCCGGTACCGGCGGCAAGGCATCCTTTACCGAGCGCTATGCCACGCTGCGTCGCGCGACGGTGGCCTACGCTCCGCCCGAGATGCTCACCGACGATATTCCCGACCTGCGCGCTTTGCGTATGTCGCCGGCGATTGACGTCTACGCCGCGGCAAGCACGGTTTACGAGCTCATTGCCGGCGTCGCGCCATACGAAGCCACGCCGAGCACTTCGGGCACCTCGGGTTCGCGCAAAAAGACGCGCGACATCGCGAGCCCCTACCGTCTCAAGATGGACACGCGGCCCGATTATCCCATTGGTGTCCATGCGCCCGGTTGTGATTTGACTCAGCTGCTTCGTCGTGAGCCCGATGTGGCGCTCGCTGCGGCCGAGCAGGCCCAGCAGCTAGGGCTTGAGCCGGATTCCGAAGAGCTTCGCGATGCGCTGGCGTTTGTCGATGCCCAGCTGTTCGACGTGGTGATGGCCTGTCTGTCCAGCCATCAAAAAGATCGTCCCGAGCCGGCGGCGGTCGAGGCGGCGCTCT
This sequence comes from Collinsella sp., assembly GCA_036550635.1. Taxonomy (GTDB): domain Bacteria; phylum Actinomycetota; class Coriobacteriia; order Coriobacteriales; family Coriobacteriaceae; genus Collinsella. Next base: position 531 of record JAXKFZ010000216.1, read on the forward strand.
CGGCGTTTTGTGACCACTATGCGCAAAATGTCGGTCGTTCGCTCCGCGGCGAGCCGCTCACGCCGTGCCCCATGGATGCGTCTGGCCGCGCGGCTCGTCGCGCGCTGATGGTCGGCGCGACGGTCGTCTGTGGCGCGGTTTGGGCTGTGGTCGTGGTTTCGGCCGCGCTGCTGGCGTCGGGCGCTCGCGTGACGGCGACTTTGGGATCGCTCGTGTGGTCTGGGTCGCTACCGGGTATTATTGCCGCACTGGCGTTGGCGCTACCAGGCATGGCCGGCGTTGCCGCGGGGGCACTTGCGCGCGATCGGCGCTCGGGGTTCCTGCAGGGTGTGCTTGCGCTTTCTGCCTGCGAGGCTCCGGTGCTGGTTGTGGCTGCATGTAGCGTATTTTCCCAACGCGCCGTGATGGGCGGCCTTGTTGCCGCTCTGGTTGCAACCTATACGCTTACGTGGTTTTTGCTTGCGATGGGCTTTGCCTTTGAACTTCCCGTTTCGGCACCGCGACGCACAAAAGCCCAGATGGCGACTCCGCTTGCCGGTGGAGCCGCAGCTGCCCGTACTTTTGGCGGACCTGTCGAAGTATCGTCCGATTCTATTTCTACGACCAAGGAGGCCTAGGTCATGGCATCTCAAGTTGAGCTCACCCCATGCGGGGCCATGTTTGACATCTTTAAGCGCGCGGCGCATCTGAGCCATATCGAGCTGTGCGGCTTGGTGCTTTCGTCCCGTCCGCTCGCCGACGGCCGCAGTCCGCAGAGCCGAGCCGCCGATCGCTCTTGGGTTTCCCGCTTTATCGTTCGCGCGCCGGTCGGCACGCTTCAGCAGCGCTACTTTGCCGAATACGGTACCTCGGCTGCGCGTATTATGTCGCAACTGGCCCTGCGCCAGCGCAATCCCATGGACTCCACGGCTGTGATCAATATGGTGTGCGGTCCTGCAAGTGAACCGATGGTACGCGCGCTCGAAGAGTGCCACCAGGACACGAATCTCTATCGCAACGCGCTCGATCGCCTGTCCCAGGTGGCGGAACTCATGCCCGCCGAGCGCGCCGAGGCCGTGCTGGTGCTGTTTGTCGCCGTCGGTTGTTCGGCGGATGTGCGGTCCTCGGTGAACTATGCCATCGACTACGCGCACGCGACCTGTGGCGGAGGTACATCCACGCCGCGTTCGCTTGGCATGTCGATGACCGCGGGCGAACGCGAACCCGCCCCGGCGCACCCCTTGGGCTTGCTGCGCGTACAAAACAGTTTTGTCGTGAGCGCCCCGCGCTGGATTCAGCCGAGTGAGCAGGGTGTTGAGATTGGCGCGCTGGCCACTGGTGAGGGCGATATTACCGACGTCGGCGACGATGTCTCGGCCCGCCATGCCCATATCTGGTGCGATGCTCAAAATATCTGGCACGTCGAGGACTTGTCGTCCACCAACGGAACCGTGGTGGTAAACGGGGCCACGCGCGTCTGCATTCAGGTCGA
>JAXKFZ010000217.1:0-5924 GCA_036550635.1 Collinsella sp.
CTCGGGCGCCGGCGTAGACGCGGGCGCAACCTCGGATGCCGGGGCTATGGGAAACGCCGGCGCGGCGGGCTCGGGTGCCGCAAACACCGCAGCGCTCTCGTTGATTGCCGTGGCGACGGGCTCTGCAAAGTGAGCCGGCGCCGGGGTTGCTTCGGGCGCTGTGGGCTGTTCCGCAGCATGTGCGCCGATGGGCGCCGCTACGGCATCCTCTTCGTCCTCGTTATCGGCGAGATCCGAAATATCATGCGTTACATGCGAAAGAGGCAGGGAGAACACGGTGTCCTCGGGTTCCACGGGTGCGGAGCCCGCCGGAGCGGCGTGGGCCGGCGCAGCTGCGGCGGCAGCCGGTGCCTCGGTCATAGTTGCGGACTTGTTCTCCTCGTCGATCATCGACGGTTCACCTTCATGACCACGTCGCCAATCTGGACTTCGTCGCCCTCACGCAGCGTCGCGGGCTCCACGAGCTGGCGGCCGTTGACGAGCGTGCCGTTAAGCGAGTTGAGGTCCTCGATGATGAGCGCCGGGCCCTGCAGCGAAAAGCGCGCATGCGAGGCCGAGACGAACGGTTCGTTGATGCAGATGTCCGAAGATGGCGAGCGACCGACGATGACGGGGCCGAGCATGTCTACGTGGATGCCGCGGATACCGCGCGGACCCTTGTCCACATCAATCGTCCAGATAGCCGAGTCGCGGCGCTGCCCGCGCACAAGTCCCACGCCGGTCTTCATGACGGCGAACAGGAAGATATAGAGCAGGGCGACCAGGACGATGCGGCCTGCAAAAAGGACGATATCGATGTTCATAAGCGACTATCCCCTAAATTCAAAGGTGCTCAGGCCAAACGTCAGCAGATCGCCGTTGCGCAGCGGGCAGCGCGTAATGCGGCGGTTGTTGACGAGCGTGCCGTTGGTGGAATTGAGGTCCTCGATCGACCAATCCGAGCCCGTAAAGGTGAGCTGGGCGTGGCGGCGCGACACGTTGGGGTCGCGCAGGGCAATGTCGGAAACTGAGCGCTCGCGACCGATGGTTACCTGTGCGGAGGTGATGCTATGGCTCTCGCCGCTCACGACGTCGACGAGCTGGGCGAGCGGGCGCTGCGGGGCGCGAGTGCTCGCCATGTTGGAGGCGATGCCGGCTGCGGCGCCTAGGCCCACGGCGGCACCGGTCGCGGCGGCTCCGCCCATGCCGGCAAGCGCGTCGCGCGAGACGGTCTGCGGCACCGGGATGGGTGCTGCGGCGGGGTCGGGGACGCTAGGCGCGAAGGGGTCTGCCACGGCAAGCGGGTCGGGAGCGGCGGCGCGAGGCGTCGGCTGCTGCTGGGGCATGGCGGCGGGGCGCTGCTGCTGCGGGGCAGCAAACTGCTGCTGGCCGGCGCGCGGGGCGCTGGCGGCACGGCTTGCCGCGGAGTTGTTCTGGCCCAGGCCGTTTTGATAGGCGCGCTCTTCTTCGTACAGGCGGCCGAGCGTGGGGGCATCGACGTTCTCGGCAAAGACCGAGAACTTGCCGGCGCGCAGCTGCGGATCGATCATAAAGCGCACGAGGGGCTCGCCGACAAAGACGTAGCGGCGCTTTTCGGCCTGCGCCTTCACAAACTCGCGGACCTCGCGCGAAAGCTCGGGGTAGAACGGGGCGAGCATGGGATCGTCGTCGGCGGCGATAAGGATGGTATAGAGTGCCGGCGCCGTGTTGACGCCGTTGATCACCAGAGTCTGATCCTCCATGTCGCGAGCGGCCTGCTTGGCAAGCTTCTTAAAGGAGAACGGGGCACGGGTGGCACCGAAGATGCCGGCCACGTGGTCCTCGAAGATGTTCAGGAAGTTCACGAAAGATCACTCTCCGTATAGGTTCTTTGGTATCCGAGCAAATATAGGCATATCCCAACGATTATAGAGGATAGGGTTCCCGCAACCGCCGCCTTGGCGACGACCGCGGCTGCAAGGCTGGCAATTTCCATATGGTGTGCAAGACAGGACGCCGCTGCGCAGCCGATGCCGGTGACAGCGATTGCGGCGATTGCGGCAAGGTTTGAGCCCTGATTGGCACGCTTGGCATGGGCATTGAGCAGCGCAGATGACGCCGCGGCAGTTGCCGCGACCAGCACAAAGGCAGCCCAAAGGAGCGGGTCTCCCAGCGCTGCGGCAACGTTACCGAGCCCCAGTACGCCTCCGGCTGAAAGCGCGACCGTGGCCAGACGGGCAAAAAGCGCGCCCATGCCCGTTGCCGCGGCGGCGCTTGCCGGGCCGAGCCAAAATGACGCGACGCCGGCGGCGACCCCAGCTGCCAGGAAGGTATTGCCGGTCAGACAGCCAAGCGCGAGTGCACAGGTGAGCGTGGCGCTCGCGGCAGTCTCGGTGCGACCCCAGGCGATCCACCAACCGGACATGGCGGCGGCAAAGATCACCGCGACGGGCAGCATCGACAGGATGCCCTGTGCCTGCATGGTGGCGTTGGCCATGAGCACCAAAAAGCCCACAGCCGAGATGGCCGAGCCAATCTGGGGGGCCAGGCCAGCCGCCACTCCGATCGCGATGGCCGCAATGACCAGGCCGGGAAGCGCCGCGACCCCGGCCGTTTGCATCAGCAAAAAGCTAAAGGTGCCGCACGTTAGCGCCGAGATAGTGCGCATGGTGTAGTCGCGCGCATGGCTCCAGCGCGTGCCCGCCCAGCCGAGTGCGGGGTCGACCTCGATGGCGTCGTCCTCGTAGTGCGACGGCTCGATATCGTCGAGCTCCTGCTCGTCATCCGAAAGTTCGCCAACCATTTGCTCCAGGCTGCGACGGCCTTCGCGCACGCTGCCCAGACCGGCAAGGAGCTGGTCGCAAAATGTCTCGACGCTGCTGGGGCGGTCCTGCGGCATGGGGGAGAGCGCGCTCATGAGCGCGGCCTCGGCTCCCGGGGGAAAGTGTGGTATCAGCTCGCTGGGATAGGTGGCGCCGCCGATGATGCGGTCGAGCGAGTCGGCGGGCGTGGCCGCCATAAAGGGAGCGCTGCCGCACAGGCCCTCATAGATTACACAGGCGAGGGCAAAGACATCGGCGCGCTCATCGACCGTGCCGGTCTCGATATCGAGCTGCTCGGGCGGCATGTAGCCGATGGTGCCGCCGCGCGAGCCGCCAAAGCCACCGGCGGACGACAGTCGCGCCATGCCAAAGTCGGTGAGCTTTACATTGCCCGAGTGGTCGATGAGCACGTTGGCGGGCTTAATGTCCAGGTGGAGTACGCCATTACTATGGGCGAAGGTGAGCGCCTGGCCTAGGGCATCGGCAATGGCCGCGGCCTCGTCAAAGGTAAGTGAGTGGCCGTCCGCGCGGTGCAAAAACTCGGCCAGCGACATGCCATCGACATATTCCATAACTAGGTAGGCATAGGCTGTGTCGTGCGTAAAGTCGATGACCTGCACGATGTTGGGATGTTGAAGCATGGCGGCAGTGTGCGCCTCGCGCAGGACATCCATGATGTCGCTGGCGGGCATGCCGACACCGTTAATAAGGGGGATGCGCTTAATGGCGACGCGGCGGCGCAGGTGCGTGTCGCGGCAGATCTCGATGGAGCCAAAACCGCCGGTCGCAAGTGTCTCGAGCGGCTGGTACCGCTTGAGCAGCTCGCGAGAGCTGGTGCCCTCCAAAGGAACGTCCGGCGAGAACCGGGCGGTATGTTGCGAGAAAAGCGGCATGGCCAACCCTCGTGCGTTTAAAGTTCGTTTGCGAGCGGCGGGCGCGGGGCCGAGCCGTTCGCGGTGGCATAGATGCTGCTAGTGTAGCACGCTCGGGTGCATGGGGAGGATAGCGGGATGCGAGGCTGCCTGCCTGGCTTGGCCTTAGCGCTTCTTCTTGTTCTTCTTCTGCTTGCGCCGCTTGCCCTTGGTCTCCTGGGGCTTGTCGCCCTGCTTGGCCTCGGCGGCGGCCTTCTCGGCCTTCATTTTCTTCTTCTTGGTCTCGATGCGGAGTTTTTTGTTGATGCGGGCCTTGAGGAAGGGACCGAACTGCTCGGCATCGCCACGGACGAAGGTGTCCTTGGGGATCGTCACGCCCTGGTCGGCGAACATGGCCACAAAGATGCGCTCGCCGTCGAGTACGTGGTCGAGCTTGTCAAACGGGAAGAACTGCGACTTGCCGCTCTTGCCCCAAACCATCAGGCCGTCCTCGTTGGCGGCGACGCGGCGATAGCGGCCACCCATGGACTCGTCGGCCTCGACGGCGTCGATAAAGTCGCGGGCGAGCGTGTGGTGCAGGTTCTTGCTCCACCAGGCCAAAAAGGCGCCGAACACGATCAACACGACGCCGAACTTGATCCAGCTGCCGCCGGCCACCAGCATGCCGATGCCGATGAGCGCGGCAACTGCCGCGGCGACATACAGCGAGCCGCGACGCCTGGGCGAGGCGACCAGGCGGGCGAAGTCGGTGACCAGGTCGTTTTCGTACTGGTACTCGTTGAGGTACAGGATGCCGTCATCGGCTGCGGCCTGCTCCTCGAGCGCGACCTCGACCTGGTCGGCTGCTTCGGAGGGAACGAGGTTGCTCTCTGCGTCTGCCATGCTCTTTGGACTCCTATCGCGGCGGGCTCGCCGTACGGGTTATTATGGAATGCAGTATGCCGTGCGACCGCATGGCCGCCGCGGCAACAAGACTCAGTATACCCGGGGGAGCACCCATGGAATCGTTGTACCGAAAGTATCGCCCGCTCACCTTTGACTCCGTGGTGGGCCAGCAGCATATCGTCTCGACGCTCGAGCACGCCATCACCGAGGGGCGCCTGTCCCACGCCTACCTGTTCTGCGGACCGCGCGGCACGGGCAAGACCACCATGGCGCGCATTCTGGCCAAGGCGCTGCTGTGCCGCAATGCCGAGGCGGCGCGCGCCGAGGGTGCAAGCGGCTGCATGCCCGACGGTACTTGCGAGGAGTGCGAGCTCATTGCCGAGGGTAACCACCCCGATGTCTACGAGCTCGATGCCGCAAGCCGTACCGGCGTGGACAACGTGCGCGAGGAGATCATCAACTCCGTCAACTTTGCCCCAGTGCGCGGCAAGTACAAGATTTATATCATCGACGAGGTCCACATGCTCACGACGGCGGCGTTCAACGCGCTGCTCAAGACGCTTGAGGAGCCGCCGGCACACGTGATCTTTGTGCTGTGCACCACCGACCCGCAAAAGATTCTGGAGACCATTCTCTCACGCTGCCAGCGCTTCGATTTCCACCGCATCGGCAACGAGGATATCGAGCATCGCCTGTCTTACGTGTGCGAGCAGGAGGGCTTCGATTACGACGACGAGGCACTCGCCATTGTGGCGCGCCATGCCAAGGGCGGTATGCGCGATGCGCTTTCCACGCTGGAGCAGCTGAGCGTCTTTGGCAACGGTTCTGTGCATGCGGACGACGCCCGCTCGCTTTTGGGCGAGGTTTCGGACCAGATTCTGGGCGAGTTTTCCCGCGCCATTGCCGATCGCGATGTTGCCGAGCTCTATGGACTGATCCGTGCGCAGGTCGAGGAGGGCAATGACCTGCTGGAGCTGACGCGCGACCTGGTGGCGCATGTGCGCGACGTGTACGTTGCCTGCGTTGCCGGTGCCCGTGCCGAGCTGTTTGAGGGCGGCTCCGAGCAGGCCGAGGCGCTTGCTGCCGAGGCCGCTGCCTTTGGCGAGCATCCTGCCGACCGCCTGGCCCGCGTGCTGACGGTGCTCGACGATGCCGCACTGGAGATGAGGGGCGCGAGCGACGTGCGCCTGGTGCTCGAGATTGCCTGCACGCGTCTGGCGCGTCCCGAGGCCGATTTAACGATTGAGGCATTGGCCGAGCGCGTGGCACGCCTGGAGGCCATGATTGCCAACGGCGCCGTGCCGGCGAGCGTGGCTGCTGCTCAGGCCGCCGCGCCTGCAGCATCCGTACCCGCTGCTGCCCAACAGCCGACGCTCATTTCGGGCGC
>JAXKFZ010000218.1:0-7300 GCA_036550635.1 Collinsella sp.
GCGTCGACGAGCCCTCGGTGGTTGGCGATGACGGTGATAAACATAAACGCCACCTGGATGCAGCCGTCCTGCACGGCCACGGGCACGCCGATCTTAAGAATGCTGCCGAGCACCTCGGGCTGGGGGCGCAGGTCGCTGCGCCTAACGTGGATGTTCGTGCGGCGGCTCTTGAGCCACACGAGCGCGAGGGCAACGCTGGCCGTCTGCGCGGTTACCGTGCCGAGCGCCGCGCCCACGGGGCCGAGTCCCATGTGCCCGATAAACAAAAAATCGAGCGCGATGTTGATGATGCATGCCACGCCGATCACGTACATAGGCGAGCGCGAATCGCCCAGCCCGCGAAAGATGGCCGAGAGGATATTGTACGCGGCGATAAAGGGAATGCCGACAAAGCAGATACGCAGGTAGGCGGCGGTGCCTTCGACCGCTTCGGCCGGCGTGCCAATGAGCGCCACGATCTGCGGGCACAGTGCGAGCAGGACAACGGCCAGCACCACCGAGACGCCCATAAAGAGCGTGATGGTGTTGCCGATGGCGGTCTCGGCGCGGTCGAAGCGGCGCGAGCCTACGGCGTGGCCGACGATGACCGTCGTTCCCATGGCCAGGCCCACGAGCGTCACGGTAATGATATAGAGCGTCTGCGCGCCATTGCCCACGGCGGTGATGCCGGCAGCGCCGCTAAACTGCCCCATCATGTACAGATCGGCCATGCCGTAGAGCATCTGCAAAAAGTACGAAAGCATATAGGGCAGGGCGAAGACCGCGATGGTCTTGAGGACATTGCCGCGTGTGAGGTCGTGTTCCATGGGCGGGGCTTTCTGGCTGGGTTTGTTTACATACCAGTGTAGTGAAAACCCTACAACGATTGTAGAGTCAAGGTTTGTGTTGGCGGCGGGGCGAAAAAGTCACGCTCGCGTTCATTTCCAATTGAATACAGGGGCGCGTCCTGCGAGCTTGGTGCCTGCACTAGCCTTGCAGAAATCGATTTCGGAACACTTGACACCATCGCTCGGCGCGCAATAATACGTGAGTTTGCGAACAATGTTTGATGGGGGATGAACCTGCGTGCGCAATCTCAAAATACTGTTTTCCTACCTGGGGGCATACCGTCGCGATGCCATACTCGGCGTGATGTTCGTCTCGATCGAGACCGCGCTCGAGCTGTTTATCCCGGTCATCATGGCGAACATCATCGATGTGGGCGTGCCCGCGGGTGACGTCAACTATATGCTGCTACAAGGCGCATGCATGCTGGTGTGCGCCGCGTTCTCGCTGGTGCTGGGGCTGGGTTATGCCCGCACATCCGCCCGCGTGGCCTCGGGCCTGGGCGCCAACCTGCGTGAGACCGAGTATCGCAAGATTCAGACGCTCGCCTTTGGCAACCTAGACAACTACGACGCCAGCTCGCTTGTCACCCGCATGACCACCGATATCACCGTCATCCAAAACGCCATCGGCAACGGCTTTCGCCCCATGGTGCGCGGACCGGTGACGCTCATCGTCGGCCTGGTCTATGCTCTGGTGCTGTCGCGCCCGCTCGCCATGGTCTTTGCGATTATCCTGCCCGTGCTGGCGATTGTGCTGGGCGTCATTACCTATCGCGTCAGCCCGCTCTACCGTCAGCTGCAGACCTCAATGGACCACCTCAACGGCGTGGTGCAGGAGGACCTCACTGCCGTGCGCGCTGTGAAGGCGTATGTGCGCGCTGAGCACGAGGAGGCCAAGTTCGACACCGTCAATACCGAGCTCGCGCACACGGCGACGAAGACCTTCGGCAACGCCGTGCTCAACCTGCCGGTGTTTCAGCTGTCGATGTACGTGGCCGCCATCTCGATTCTGTGGATCGGCGGGCGCATGATTATCGCCGGCGAGCTGGGCGTGGGCTCGCTCACGGGCTTTATGAGCTATGTGCTGCTGATCATGAACTCGCTCATGATGATCTCCAACGTGTTTTTGCTGCTCACGCGCGCGCTCGCCAGCGTGGAGCGCATCTCGCGGGTGATCGACGAGCAATCGCTCATTCAGGCGCCCGCGGCAGACGTGGCCGTGCGCGAGGTCGCCGACGGAGGCGTCGAGTTCCGCGACGTGTCGTTTAAGTACCGCGCGGATGCTGCCGAGGACGTGCTCGAGCATATCGACCTGCGCATCGAGCCGGGCTCCACGGTGGGCGTGCTCGGCGGCACGGGCTCGGGTAAGAGCTCGCTCGTGCAGCTCATCGCGCGCCTGTACGACGCGAGCGAGGGTGCCGTGCTCGTGGGTGGGCGTGACGTGCGCGACTACGACCTGGCCGCTCTGCGCGACGCCGTGGGCATCGTGCTGCAAAAGAACGTGCTGTTTACGGGCACCGTGCGCGAGAACCTGCAGTGGGGCGCGCCCGATGCCACCGACGAGGAGCTGCTACGTGCCTGCCGTGCGGCGTGTGTAGACGAGTTCCTGGACCGCATCGGCGGGCTGGACGGCGAGTTGGGCCAGGGCGGCGCCGGTGTTTCGGGCGGGCAGAAGCAGCGCCTGTGCATCGCGCGTACACTGCTCAAACATCCGCGCGTGCTTATTTTTGATGACTCGACCAGCGCGGTCGATATGGCGACCGACGCCAGGATCCGCGAGCATATCGCGCAGATTCCCGATACGACCGTGATCATCATCGCCCAGCGCATCGCGAGCGTGATGGATGCCGATCGCATTGTGGTTCTGGACGACGGGCGTGTCCATGGCGTGGGCGCGCACGAGGAGCTGCTGGCGGGTGACAACATCTACCAGGAGATTTACGCCTCGCAGATGGAGTTCGCGGGGGATGCGAGCGCAGATGCCCCGGCCCGAGAAGGAGGTGAACGCCATGCCTAAGACATCCGCTCAGGCCCGCCCGGCCAATCTGGGGCAGACGCTCCGCCGCCTGCTCAGCTACATGGGCCACGCCAAGTTCTCACTGCTTGCGGTGGGTGTGCTCGCCTCTATCGCCGCCATCGCGAGCCTTGCCGGCACCTATATGGTGCGCCCCATCGTCAACGGCCTGGCCACGGGTGGGGAGGAGCTACTCACCAAGCAGGTTCTCTTTACGGCCGCCATCTACGCCGCGGGCGTGCTCTCGGCCCTGGGCTATTCACAAATCATGGTGCGCGCGGCCCAGCGCGTGGTGTCCGACATCCGCCGCGACCTGTTCGCGCACATTCAGACGCTGCCGCTCAGCTATTTCGACGGCACGCGTTCGGGCGACATCATGAGCTTCTTCACCAACGATGTCGACACCGTCTCCGAGGCGCTCAACAACAGCTTTGCCAACGTGATTCAGGCGACCATCCAGGTCATCGGCACCACGGCCATGCTCATCATCCTCAACTGGCAGCTCACGATTATCACGCTCGTGTGCGACGCGGCCATTGTGCTGTATGCGCGCTACTCGGGCATTCGCTCCAAGCGCTTCTTTGCCGCCCAGCAGGCGTCGCTCGGCGACTTGGACGGATATGTCGAGGAGATGGTCTCGGGCCAAAAGGTCATCAAGGTCTTTAACCACGAGCAGGCCAACGTGGCCGGTTTTGACGCGCGCAACCAGGAGCTGCGCCGCACCGGTGGCGCCGCGCAGGCCTACGCCAACTCGATGGTTCCCATGACCGTGGTGATCGGGTATGCCAACTACGCGATCGTCGCGGTGGCGGGCGGTATGCTCTGCATCAACGGCCTGGCCGACGTGGGCGCGCTCGCGAGCTACCTGGTCTTTGTGCGCCAGGCGGCAATGCCCATCAACCAGTTCACGCAGCTGGGCAACTTCCTGCTCAACGCGCTGGCCGGTGCCGAGCGCCTGTTTGCCGCGATGGACCTGCAGCCCGAGGTGGACGAGGGCTGCGTGGAGCTGGTGCAGACGGGCGAGTCCGCGTGGGCGTGGAAGATTCCCGAGGGCCGTGGCGTGGGCGCGTACGGGCATCTGCACGACGTGGCCTCGGTCGACGATGCGGGTCGTGCGGTGGCGGCCGACGGCACCGAGCTTGTCACCGGCCTGGTGCCGCTTGCCGGCGACGTGCGCTTCCATGCCGTGGACTTTTCCTACGTGCCGGGCACGCGCGTGCTCACGGACCTCAACCTGTTTGCCAAGCCGGGGCAAAAGATCGCCTTTGTGGGCTCGACGGGCGCCGGAAAGACGACCATCACCAACCTCATCAACCGCTTCTACGAGGTCGATGACGGCGAGATTACGTACGATGGCATCGACGTCAAGCACATCGCCAAGGCCAGCCTGCGCGGGTCGCTCGGCATTGTGCTGCAGGATACGCACCTGTTTAGCGGCACCATTGCGCAGAACATCCGCTTTGGCAAGCTCGACGCGACCGACGAGGAAGTGCGCGCCGCCGCCGAGGCCGCCTGTGCCGACTCGTTTATCCGCCGCCTGCCGCAAGGCTACGACACGCCGGTGACCGCGGACGGCGCCAACCTGAGCCAGGGCCAGCGTCAGCTGCTCGCCATCGCGCGCGTGGCCGTGGCCGATCCGCCGGTGCTCATCCTGGACGAGGCCACGAGTTCCATCGACACGCGCACCGAAAAGCTCATCGAGCGCGGCATGGACCGCATCATGCGCGGACGTACTACGTTTATGATCGCGCACCGCCTGTCCACCGTCCGCGACGCCGACGCGATCATGGTCCTCGAGCACGGCCGCATCATCGAACGCGGCACGCACGAAGAGTTGCTCGCCCAGCACGGCGAGTACTGGCAGCTGGCGCATGGCTTAAAAGAGTTGGATTAACCCGTTCGAGCACGATACTTTGAACCCTCCGTGCCCCTCACCTTGCCTCAAACCATCACAACATTCGACGTTTTTTGCCAAAAACGGGAAAAGCATCGAATGTTGTGATGGTTTTTCTGCCACTCGACCGGGTGGAATCGCTTTCTTGCGCACGAAGGTGTGCGGACCCGTGGGCCGGGGAATAAGGTTGGTTATCCGACTCCATTGGAGGGCTCATGGACCTGCCGATCGTCCTGTCCCATAAGACTGCCTGGCTGTACCACAACGTGGCGCGCCCGTCCGAGCCGCTCTCGCGAGCAAGCAGCCTATACGATGAGGACTCGCTTGCTAACGAGGCGGAGCCGACCGCGAGCCTGCCCAAATTGGGGCTCGATGCCAAGGGGCTGAGGGCTTCAACGGCAGTTGGGATCGTTACCGACTATCTGGTTTCGCTCGGTATTCCACGAGAAGAGCTCGATCATATCGACACGCTCGTCAACTTCGATTTTGAGCGTTCGACGCCGGCTGGATTTAGGTGCCACGTGTTTGGAGCGCCGGTACCTCCAGGCCATCTTATCGAGGTGGCAGAGGGCCTTCTAGTGGTTGATGAGGCCATGTGCTTTGTCCAGGCGGGTTCGTGGATGAGTGAGCCCGAGCGGCTGGAATATGGCTACGAAATCTGCGCCCGTTACCATTTGAACCATCTGTCGACAGGCGATTATATCGAGATGGGGCAGAGGTATACCGTTGCCGACTTGATTGCTTATTGCAATGAGAACCGATCTCGTCAGGGGGCTATACGCGCGGCCGCCGCGCTCAAGCGCGTGCACGATGGTGCGCGGTCGCCCATGGAGACGGCCACCGCAATCATGGTCGTAGCAAAACGTTCCCAGGGCGGGCTGGGATACGCCAAGATCGAGCTCAACCATCGGGTCAATGTTCCCAACGAGTTCAAGTATCTCGCAAAGGCCGGGTATTTCGAGATCGATGTATATGCGCCTGCAAGCGGTACAGGGATTGAATACAACGGCTCGGACCATCTTGATAAACAGCGCAGCGCGTCGGATGCAGAGCGTATGACCGTGCTGAGCGCGCTGGGCTTTAGGATGATCGTCCTCACCGGGACTCAGTTTGCCCACCAGCTGCAATTGCACCGGGCGATGAACGCCATCGCGCTCGCTATGGGCCTCACGTGCGACCGAAGCGAAGCGTTCCAGAAACGTCAGAACGACCTGCGAGAATTTGTGATTCGGCACTGGGACGGCGGTCTTTAGGGGCGCTTTGGTCCTTCTACGGGGTGCCGTGGGCAGGCAAACCATCACAACATTCGACGTTTTTTGCCAAAATCGGGAAAAGCATCGAATGTTGTGATGGTTTGTATGCTGAGGATGGGCTTGGAAAGTCCGTTTTGCTCGAAGCGACTTGTCCTGTCGTACGGGTGTCGGCATGATTCTCTCGTGGGGTATTATGTTTTCCGAAGAATAAAACGCCGCGTGAGGGGAGGGCTGCATGGACGGGCACGTGCAACATGACGGCTTTGGCCGCGATATCAACTACCTGCGCATTGCCGTTACCGACAAGTGCAATTTCCGCTGCATTTACTGCATGCCGGCCGATGGCGTGGCGCCCCGCGCGCACGACGAGCTGCTCAGCGCCGAGGAAATCGCCCGCTTTGTGCGCTTGGTGGCGGGGGAGGGCATTCGCCGCGTGCGCCTGACGGGTGGCGAGCCGCTGGTCAGCCGCCGTATCATTCCGCTTATTCGCGACATCCGCGCGATTCCGCAGATCGAGGACATCTCGCTTACCACCAATGGCGCCCTGCTGCCCAAGCTGGCACCGCAGCTCAAAGATGCCGGGCTTAACCGCGTCAACATCTCGCTCGATACGCTCGACCCCTCGCTGTTTGGAAAGATCACGCGCTTGGGTCGACTCGAACAGACCATGGCGGGCATCGACGCGGCGCTGGCTTGGGGCTTTGAGCCCGTTAAGGTCAACTGCGTTGTAGTGCGCCGGCTCAACCAGGATGTGGCGGCCCTTGCACGGCTGACCGTCGACCGCCCCATTCACCTGCGCTTTATCGAATACATGCCCATTGGCGACGAGCGCACGAGCTCGCATTGTGCCGTGGATCCGCATGCGCCCGCGCTCAACCCCGAGCTGTGGGACGCGAGCGACACCGTGCCGAGTGACGAGCTGCGGGCGCGCATCAATGCCGGGGCCGCCGCGACGGGATTGGGCGAGCTCGAGCCGCTCGACATCAACGACGCTCCTGCCGGCGCGGGCCCTGCGCGCTACTGGCACTTTCTGGGCGCGGCGGGAACGGTCGGCTTCATTAGCGCCATGTCCAACCATTTTTGCGCGAATTGCAACCGTCTGCGCCTGACGGCCGATGGCAGCGTGCGTCCGTGCCTGTTCAGCGATGCCGAGTATTCGGTGCGCGACGCCCTGCGCCGTGGTGATGATATGCAGGTACTTTCGATTTGGCGCGATGCCGTGGCCCACAAACCGCAGGAACACGCGATAATTGAGGGCACGCAACGATTTATGTCCCAAATCGGAGGATGATCATATGGCCAAGAGCAGGTA
>JAXKFZ010000032.1:0-3434 GCA_036550635.1 Collinsella sp.
GTAACGTTAAAGTTGAACTCTATGGTTTCTCAACAATTCATCATAACTGCAGGTCAAAGCCAAAGCCTCAAGTTCAACTTGACCCTTTGGAACCTTTAAGGTTCAAGTTGAGGTCGAAAGCAGTAGTAGAATACCGTTCGAACCATAACCTACGATTGATTGCAGAGGGACTGGATGCAGCATTCGAATCATCGCACCGCAGCGCTCATTGCGTCGAAGCCGGCTCGTATCATCACGAGCGCCGCGCTCGCCGTTGCGCTGACGGCCACGCCGATGCTCTCCCCCGTTGCGGCGTATGCCGCCTCGCAGGCAACGCAGGACCAGCTTTCCGCAGCCCAGCAGAAGATCGAAGCCGCCACGAGCGCCTACAACGACGCCCGCACCAAACTCGATGACCTGCAAAAGCAGATTGACTCCAATGAGGCAAGCATCGAGGAAATCGAGGCTAAGCTTCCCGAGCAGCAGGCCAAGGCAAGCTCCGCCATGCGCGATCTGTACAAGTATCAGAAGGGCACCAATCCCATCGTGAGCTTCCTGGTCAACGCGCAGAGCCTGGGTGAGTTCATCACGACCTGCAAATACACCAACCAGATCACGAGCTCGAGCGTCGACGAGATCGAACAGCTCAATAACATGCAAACCGAACTCGAGCAGAACAAGGCTGAGCTCCAGCAGGCCAAGTCTCAGCTTGAGGCAGAGCAGAAAAACGCCGAGGATGCGCTGGCGCAGGCCCAGCAGCTCCGCAGCGAGGCACAGGCAAAAGCCGAGCAGGAAAATGCCGCCGAGCTTGCCAAGCTTGAGGCCGATAAGGCCGCTGCCGCCGAGAAGCTCTCGGGCGAGGGCGTAAGCGGCAGCAATTCCAGCAGCCAGGCCACCAACACCAACACCACCATCGGCACCACGGTGAACAACGCCAATACCGGTAGCTCCGATTACGATTCGTTCATTAATGAGTGGACGAGCCGCATCGACAATTATCTCGCCGGCTCCCCCATGGCAGGCCAGGGCTATAACTTTGCCGTCGCCGCTTGGAATACCGGTGTCGACCCCCGTTGGTCCCCCGCCATCGCCTGCATCGAGAGCACCAAGGGCGCTTATTGCGCCAATTCTTACAACGCCTGGGGCTGGAGTGCCCGTGGCGGCGGTTGGCGCAGCTTTGGCAGCTGGAGCGAGGGCATCTCCGCTCACGTTGCCTATCTGGGCGCCAACTACGGCTCCACCCTTACCCCGGCAGCAGCCAAAAAGTACTGCCCGCCCACGTGGCAGGACTGGTACAACAAAGTCGCCGCTCAGATGAACCGCATCTAAGTGCAACTGCAAAGGGCCCCAATGGGGCCCTTTTCTTTTAGGTAGCGGAGGTATCGACGACGCCGGTCGCATTGGCAACCGCGACTATGACGATCATGCATAGGAGCAGCACACCCAATGCCTTGAGCCAGAGTTTCGCGAGCTTCTTGCCGCGATAGCTGTCGAGCAGTGCGAATCGCCGACGAAGACGGCGCTTATCGAGCAGCGCAAAATGCATAAGCACCATAAGGCCATCGACAAAGAAAAAATACTCGATTATGAGAAGCCACGTCGGGTAGCTTTGGTTTGCTCCGGTGGGGTGAAAGACGGCAAAGTGACTTCCGGCAAAGAACACAAGCAGCGAGAAGCAGACGAGCGTATTCCAAATGCGCCCCAGAGACTCCGGAACGCGAGAGAGCAGACCGCATGCAGCGGAGGCGGCAGGGCCAGGAAGCCCTGCGGGTTTCTGGAGCCCTTGGGACGCCAACACTGTCTCCGAGTCTGGAGTACGGACAGGCGCAGGCGCAGGAGGCCGCACGGGGCGACTCAGATCGTATGCCGCGCGCGTCGCCCGTCCCAATGCTTCCGCACTCGCAAAACGCTTGGCCGGATCGAGCGCCATCGACATGCAGACGACATCGGAAAGTGGAGTGGGAATACCGCGCGCCTCGCATTGCTCGCGCATGTCGAGCCCTGGTTTAGGGTCGACTCCCGTCAAGCAGAAGAACAACAGGGCGCCCAGCGCGTACACGTCGCTGCGCACACTCGTCTGCCCAAACCCATACTGCTCGGGCGGCGCATAGGGCCGTGTCCCAAACTTGACGGTGTCGGCATCGGCGCCATCGCGCCATACGCGCGCGATCCCCAAGTCGATAATCACCAGCGATGAAAATGTCAGGCCGTCATCAGGCGTATAGTTGGCACCTGTCACGATGATATTCGACGGCTTGAGGTCGCGATGGATCACCGGCGCCGACGTCTCCCCCGCTATTGCAAAACCGGCGTGGAGCTCGCCCACGGCATCGCATAGGGCAGGATACAATTCACGCGCATAATCGGGGGTGGCTCCCAGACGGTCCACCAGCGCCCCGAGCGTCTCCCCTTCGATGTATTCCATAACCACGTTGAGCTCGTCGCCCACACGACGACAATCGACGATTCTGGGCAGGTGCTCAAAACGCCTGCCTGCCCGCTGAGCGGCAAACAGACGCTCGTATGCCCCGCCGATTTGAGCCGAAGCATCAATGCGCTTGCGGACAAAGGGGCCGAGCGAGCCACCGCCGGTTCCTTCAAAGTACACGAGCTCGGTTGTTTCAACGGACGAGCGCTTAAGTACACGCTCCACGCGATAGCTGTCGTCGCGATCGAGCGACGCCAGGTGCTCGGCAAGCGCTGCGGTCAGCTCGTCATCGGAATATGTTGGGCTCTGAGTATCCATAGCCTCCATCATAGCGCAGGGCGCAGACACCCCATGGCATCCGCGCCCCGTTCGTTTGCATCGTTGTTCGACAGCTCTACCGGCTCAGATATCAGCCGCTAACTCACCGTCTCCTCGCCAAAGCGATACAGCTCCTCGTTGACCTTTTGGAGGCTGCACCCGCGATCGATACAGAAGATGATAATCGCATCGCGGCGGTCCTTGCAGTTAAGGACGCTTACCCCGGCAGCCGTCAGCGCACGGTTGGTCTCTTTGAGCGTCAGCGCCATCGCAAAGGCAATCTGCAGCACCTTATTGCGACTCGGATGACGCGCACCGGTAAAGATCTGATAGCCAAAGGTCTCATTGAGATCAGCCATACGGACCACGCGCGAGCGCTCCAAGCCCTTTTCCTGCAGTAGCTGCTTCAGGTAGTCCGAAAGCGACGGGGCGGCAAAGTCGTGCTCCCTGATATAGCCATCGATGTTCGGCGCATCGAGAAGCTCATTGAGCAACTCCTCGGTCAGCTTTTTATCGGACATACGACTTCACCTCCCCCAGTGCATGCAACATGCTAGAAACCGCTTACGTCCGAACGCTCCCAGCTAGCAACCTGGTCGGGAGACACCGTACCCAGCGCCTCGAACTTCCAGGAGCCGCCCGCCTTCAGATGATTGGTGTTTGCAAGAGCCGTTCCAACCTGGTTGCCATCGGCATCATACAGAACATA
>JAXKFZ010000219.1:0-5579 GCA_036550635.1 Collinsella sp.
TAGTGTGGGCTGCGGAAACGCGGTTCTTTCCGTACAATAGTTCAACTCGTGTAAACGCAGGGAAGGGACATTCATGGCAGACATGATCGAGATCAAGCATCTCAACAAGTACTTTGGCGACCTGCATGTGCTCAAAGATATCAATCTCACCGTCAAGCGCGGCGAGAAGCTCGTAATGATCGGGCCTTCCGGTTCGGGTAAGTCGACGCTTATCCGTTGCGTCGATTATCTGGAGGAGCCCACGTCGGGCGAGGTCGTCATCGACGGTACGCCGCTCACAAAAAAGAATCACCTGGAGATGGCTCGCAAGTATAGCTCCATGGTGTTTCAGCAGTTCAACCTGTATCCCAACATGACGGTGCTGGGCAACCTGACGCTCGCGCCCATCAAGCTGCAAAAGAAGAGCAAGGAGGAGGCGACCGAGATCGCCATTGCCGCGCTCAAGCGCGTCGGCATGGCGCATAAGGCCGGCGAGTATCCGCAGAATCTCTCGGGCGGTCAGCAGCAGCGCATCGCCATCGCCCGTGCCCTGTGCACCAAGCAGCCCATCATTCTGTTTGACGAGCCGACCTCGGCGCTCGACCCCGAGATGGTCCAGGAGGTTCTGGACGTTATGATTGAGCTCGCGCAGGAGGACATCACCATGATCTGCGTGACGCACGAGATGGGCTTTGCGCGCCAGGTGGCCGACCGCGTCATCTTTATGGAGGACGGCCGCATCCTGGAGGAGGGCACGCCCGAGCACTTCTTCGATAATCCCGAGAACCCGCGCTGCCGCGAGTTCCTGTCCAAGATTCTGCACTAGGCGCGGTGGCGGACATGACGGATATGACGAGGGCGGCCGTGTCGCGCCGTCACTTTTTGCAGCTGGCGGGCGCCGGTATGCTTACGCTGACGGGGGCCGCGCTTACCGGTTGCGGCAACTCCACCAGCAGCGAGGGCTCCGACAAGGGGTCCAAGCTTGCGGCCATTAAGTCGCGTGGCCATCTGAATGCCGGCGTTAAGAAGGACGTTCCCGGCTATGGCTATTACGACACCGCCAAGGGCCGCTTTGAGGGCATGGAAGTCGATTTGTGCTACCAGATCGCCGCTGCCGTCTTTGGCGTGAGCTACAAGGAGGCCCGTGCCCAGGAGCTTGTCGAGTTTACCGATGTAACGCCCAAGACGCGCGGCCCGCTGATCGATAACGGCCAACTTGACGTGGTCGCGGCGACCTACACCATCACCGACGAGCGCAAGAAGAGCTGGGATTTCTCGACGCCGTACCGTACCGACTACGTGGGACTCATGGTCAAGAAGCGTTCGGGCTTTACCTCGATTGAGGATCTGGACGGCAAGGTCATTGGCGTGAGCCAGGGCGCTACCACGCAGAGCCTGATCGAGCAGATGATCAAGGACAACGGCTTTAGCTGCAAGCCCGAGTTTAGGGCCTTTAGCGGCTACCCCATCATCAAGAGTTCGCTCGACGCCGGCAATATCGACGTCTTTGCCATGGACCGCTCCACGCTGGCCGGTTACATGAACGAGACCGTTGAGCTGCTGCAGCCCGAGGTCAAGTTTGGCGAGCAGGGCTACGGCGTGGCGACCAAGAAGGGCTGCGACCTTTCGGCCGTGGTCGATCAGGTGATTTGCGATCGCCTGGCCGACGGCTGGCTCGACCAAGAGGTCAAGACCTGGGGTCTTGTATAGGCGCCTCGTCCAAGGAAGGAATCAAATGCTCGAAGGATTATTTGACGCCGACCGTTGGTCGACGACATTTCAAAACATGGGGCCCTTCTGGGAGGGCTTTGGTGTGACGCTGCAGGTGGTCGTTGCCGGTCTGCTGCTGTCGCTGGTGCTGGGCACGCTGCTGGGCGTGTTCTCTACCACTCGTTCGCGCGTGCTGCGCGCCATAAGCCGCGTGTACGTGGAGTTTTACCAGAACACCCCGTTGCCCGTGCAGGTGCTCTTTATGTACATGGCCGGTCCGCAGTTTTTGCAGGCCATAACCGGTGCCGACCAGCCGGTGCGCATTGCGCCGTTCGTGCTGGGCTTCTTGGGTGTGGGCCTGTATCACGCGGCCTACATTTCGGAGGTCATCCGCACCGGTATCGAGGCGGTTCCGCGCGGTCAGATGGAGGCGGCCCAGAGCCAGGGCTTCACCCGTGCGCAGGCGTACTGGTACATCGTGCTGCCCCAGACGTTCAAGATCATTCTGCCGCCGCTGTGTAACCAGGCGCTCAACCTGGTTAAGAACACGTCGGTGCTGGCGCTTGTGGCCGGCGGCGACCTTATGTACCGTTCCGACAACTTTGTGAGTCTGTACGGTTACCTGCAGGGATACATCGTCTGCTGCCTTATGTACTTCATCATCTGCTTCCCGCTCGCCATGCTGGTGCAGTGGCTCGAGCGCCGCTCCAAGGAGCGTCCGCGCGGCGTGAGCCTGGCCGAGCTGGGGCTCGACAACGTAGAGGAGGCCTAGCGCATGGAAATCTTCAACGCGACCAACCTGCTCTACATTTGGGGCGGCTTTGTTAAGACCATCGAGATCTCGGCGCTGTCGATCTTTTTCTCGCTCATCTTTGGCACGGTGCTGGCGCTCGTTAAAAGCTATGCGCCCCGCCCATTCCGTATTTTGGTGAGCGCCTATATCGAGTTGTTCCGTTGCACGCCGAACCTGCTGTGGATTCTGTTTATCTACTTTACGGTGCAGGGTTTGGACATTGTGATTTCGACCATCGCCTTTACGCTGTTTACTAGCGCTGTTATGGCCGAGATTGTGCGCGGCGGCCTCAACTCGATTCCGCGCGGCCAGTTTGAGGCAGCGCAGAGCCAGGGCTTCGGTTTCTTTGCCACCATGCGCTACATCATTCTGCCTCAGACGTTTAAGACGATCATTCCGGCGCTGTTTAGCCAGTGCACGACCGTCATTAAGGACAGCTCGTATCTTTCGGGCATTAACGTGGCCGAGCTCATGTACACGGCAAACGTGGTGATGGCCCACGCGATCGACCTGTCGCAGGTGCTTATGCTCTACGGCCTGGTGTTTGCGATGTACTTTGTGCTCAACTTTGGTATCTCGCTGCTGGTTCGCGCATATCAGAGGCGAATGGTGGCAGCGTAGCCTGGCTTTCCCTGGCACCCAACCTTGGCCTTCAAACCGTCGCTCGCGTACCAAAGTACGCGTCGCTCCTCTTTCAGGCCAATCTTGGGCACCAGGAAAACCCAGGTACGCTATCGTGGGAAAAGGCGATAAACAACCTTTTTTCTCATTTGTTAGAAAGGAATCGCGATGAGCGATCTGGAGAATAAGAAGAATCCTGTGGTCATTACCATCGCGCGCGACTTTGGCGCCGAGGGCCACGAGATTGGTCGCATGCTTGCCGACGAGTTGGGGATTCCGCTGTACGATAACGAGCTGCTGGTGCGCGCGTCGCTGCGCGCGGGCGAGTCGCTCGACAAGATGGCTGCCTACGACGAGCGCCTGGCCGTGGAGAATATGGCGTTTCTGCCCGACCGCTACGATGCACGTTCGTACTCGGACAAGTTGTTCCAAAAGATGAGCCAGGTGATTTTGGATCTGGGCGAGACCGAGAGCTGCATTATCGAAGGCCGTCTGTCCGATTATCTGCTGCGCAACAACCCCAACCACATTGCCGTGTTGGTGACCGCACCCTTTGAGGACCGCGTCGAGATCGTGCGCAAGAAGCGCGGCCTTAACAAAAAGAAGGGCGCCAAGCTGGTCAAGCAGCAGCAGAAGGCGCGCGAGGCGTTCTATAAGCGCTACAGCGCCGGAAAGTGGAAGATGACGAGTGGCAAGGACATCGTCGTCAACCGCGCCAAGCTGGGCCGCGAGGGCTGCAAAGATGTCATCGCCGCTGCCTACCGCTACAAGGTAGCGCAGCTCGAAGGCTAGCCGATCAATAACCACCACAAAGGGGACAAGCACCTTTGCGGTGGTTTTTGTTTTAGGCCGAGGGGAAGGCCTTGGTGAGACCGGCGCGCGTCTGCGTGTCGGTCTTTTGGTAGATGGAGCTCAGGTGGCGCTGTACCATGCGCATCGAGATACCGAGTTCCTCGGCAACCTGCTTGAGCGGGCGTTCATCCTGGGTCACGGCTATGAGCACGTCGACTTCGCGCGGGGTGAGAGCGTGGTTGGCGATGAAGGCCTGGCGTTGCTCCTCGATGGTGGGGGCGGCGAGTGCTTCTTCTGCCAGCTGCTCGCGCTCGCGCTCCCGCTCGGTTTGGGGCAGGCGGAACAGGCCCGCGGCTACAAACGCCGCGCAGGCGGCGACGAGCAAAACGAGCGCACCGATCATAATGAGGGCAACGTTATCCGAGGTCACGAGAGCAAGCGAGATGCCCGATGTGGTGAAAGCGCATACATTGTTGGCGGCGCGGCCCATGCCAGCCCAAAGGGCGGGCGCATGCATGTGCGGTGCCAGCTGTGTAAAGGTGGCGGTAAAGAACGTGACGAAAAAGCCCGAGCTCAGGTAAAAGACGACAAGGCCTAGGTTGGGATCGGCGCCGGCCTCCACGGCCAGGATGGAAATGGTCGAGAGCACGGCGATGCCGAGCATGACAAGTCCCATGTAGCGGCGCTCGGCAAGGTCAAAGATAAGACCGGCGGCAAGGCCGCTTGCCGCCAAAAAGAGGCGCGGCCAAGTCTGCACGGCAATGGTGCCGTGGGCGTTGGAGAGTGTGACCACGTTGTCGAGGGTGGAGAACAGACAGGCAAGAATCATGACGAGCGCGATGCTCCAGCATGCCTGCTTGGCGAGGGCATGAGAGGACTCAGCAAAGGGATTGATGGCGGGGCTGGAGCTCTCGGCAGCTTTTTGGGGAACGACGCTGAGGGCGGATATGGCGATAGTCGCTGCGCCAAGGACGATGAGCTCTGCGATACCGCCGCAATTGAGCAGGTTGACGGCGAACTGCATCAGGATGCCCGCGGCATAGGCTGCTCCCGCACCGGTGGCGAGCTTGGGATCGTCTTGAAACGCCAGTGAAAAGGCGTGGTGCGCAGCGGCGCCCAGCAGGCCGAGTCCGAGGAATGCGAGGCAGCCCAGAATCTCGAGGGCAAGCGAACCCGTGGGGGACTGGATCTGGGTCAATCCCAGGATGGCGATGGGAACGGCGGCGCTGACAACTGCCTGGGGCTGGCCTTTGCGTTGGGCGAGACCGAGCAGTGGTGCATATCCGATAAAGCCGAGCACGCTCGCACCCAGAATAAAGCCCTGTGCGATTACAACGCGTTCGGCACCGGCGAGCAGCCCGACGTTGACGTCGAAACGAAACTCGGCGGCAAGGAAGGCGAAGGTGAAGAGCGCGAGTGCCAGAAGCGCGTTGATTTTAGGCCTGCTCAGGTTCAAGGACGGTCCTTTGGGTGGACGAATAATCGTGTCCTCGATTGTAGCGTTCCCGGGACGAGTGTGGCGATGGCGAAATCATATTGAATTAAACCGACGCTCCTATAAGTTGTCAATAGGCAGTTTGCGGGAGCGCTCCCTTCAATTCGCACAGGAGCTCGTAATACCTCCTCTCCAGTTTCGTCGACCGCCGTCTCCCATGTTCCAGGTGACCGAGTGAGGCCGCGGACA
>JAXKFZ010000220.1:0-10559 GCA_036550635.1 Collinsella sp.
GACCTGCCTCGCATCGCCGAGCTGGGCTTTACAGCCATCTACCTCAACCCCATTTTTGAAGCCGCGAGCAACCACCGCTACGACACCGCCGATTACACCAAGATCGATCCGATTCTGGGCACCGAGCAGGACTTTACCGAGCTGTGCGAGGCGGCCGAGAAGCTGGGCATTTCCATCATTCTGGACGGTGTGTTCAACCACACGGGCGACGATTCGATCTACTTCAACCGCTACGGCAACTACCCCGGTGTGGGCGCGTGGCAGAGCGAGGATTCGCCGTGGCGCGATGCGTTTTACTTCCATGAGGACGGATCGTATGACTGCTGGTGGGGCGTGGGCAACATGCCAGCCATCAACGAGAATTCCGAGCTTGTCCGTGAAAAGCTTCTGGGCAAGGACGGAGTCATTCGTAAGTGGCTGCGCGCTGGCGCCCATGGCTGGCGTCTGGACGTGGCAGACGAGCTTTCCGACGACTTCCTGGCCGAGATCAAAAAAGCCGTGCTCGCCGAGAAGCCCGACGCGCTGCTGCTCGGCGAGGTCTGGGAAGACGCCTCCAACAAGATCAGCTATGGCCATTTGCGCCGCTACCTGCAGGGCTCTGAGCTCGACTCCGCCATGGACTACCCCTTCCGCGACATGGTCATCGGCTTTTTGATGGGCTACAAGAACGCCTACCAGGCAGCCGAGGATATTGAGACCCTGCGTGAGAACTATCCACGCGAAGCCCTGTCCTGCGCGCTCAATCTGCTCTCGAGTCACGACCGTCCGCGCATCATCTCGGTGCTCGGCGGCGGCCCCGACGAGTCGCAGCTGCCCGAGAGCGAGCGCAGCAAGTGGCGCCTGGACGAGAACTCCATGGGCCTGGCCAAGAGTCGTGTTTGGCTCGCGACGCTCATGCAGATGACGTTCCCGGGCGTTCCCTCACTCTATTACGGTGACGAGTACGGCTTGGAGGGACTCACCGATCCGGGCAATCGCCGCACCATGCCAACCAAGGAAGACCTGCACGACTTCGATACGTTCGCGATCGTCAAGAATGCCTCGGCCGTGCGCCGCGCGCTGCCATTTATGATCGACGGTGAAATCAAGGCCTTCGCGCTCAATGATGAGGTGCTAGCATACAACCGCATGGGCAAGGATGGCGAGTCCGCGACCGTCATCATCAACCGCAGCCTGCGCAATTCTCATCGCGTGACCATTCCGGCGCTCGGCGAATGTGCGAGCGATGTGATTAGCGGTCACGAGTGTGAGATCCACAACGGTACGGTCACGCTAGACCTGTACCCGCTGGGGTCGTCGATCATCTATCACCACGCCGAGCAGCGCCTGCAGGAGCCGCTCGATCACGGTGCGGGTGTTGTATGCCATATCACATCAGTGCCGACCGACGACGGCAAGCCCGGTACGATCGGCGCGCCCACGCGTCGCTTTATCGACCATCTGGCCGCCATGGGCATGCGCTACTGGCAGGTTCTCCCCGTCAACCCCACGGACTTCTTCCGCTCCCCTTACGCCGGTCCTTCGGCCTTTGCAGGCAATATCGACCTCCTTCCCGAGAGCCACGAGGAGCTGGCAGCCGACTTTGAGACCTGGAAGGCCCGCGGAGGCGAGGATGCCGATCCGCTGTACACCGCCTTTAAACATCGCAATGCCGATTGGCTCGAGAAATACTGCGTCTACATGGCCGTTAAGAAGTACTTTGAGGGCGAGTCGCGCCATGATTGGCCGGCAGATGTCGCGCGCTACAACGAGCATCTGATCGACGACAAGCGCTTCCACAACGAGGCCGAGCTTCAGGCGTACATGCAGTACCGCTTTGACCTGGCTTGGTGCGAGCTCATGAACTATGCGCACAAGAAGGGCATCGAGGTTATCGGCGATATTCCTATGTACGTGTCCGACGATTCGGCGGATGCGTGGAGCGAGCCCGAGAACTTCTGGCTGTCCGATACCGGCAAGGCGATTGAGCTTTCCGGTGCGCCGCCCGACAACTTTGCACCCGAGGGCCAGGTGTGGGGCAACCCGACGTTCCGCTGGGACCACATGAAGCAGAACGGCTATAGCTGGTGGATGGATCGCCTGCGTCGTGCGTTCTCGCTCTACGACCGCGTGCGCCTGGATCACTTCCTGGGCTTCCACAGCTACTTTAGTATCCCCGCGGGCAAGGCTTGCGCCGAGGGCCGCTGGCTGGCGGGCCCGGGCAAGGACCTGTTCCAGACCGCCTATGACGAGCTGGGGCCGCTCAACTTTATCGCCGAGGACCTGGGCTACATGACGCCCGGTGTTCGCGCCATGGCTTCGACCTGCGGTTTCCCCGGCATGGACGTGCTGGAGTTTAGCGACTACGACGTTCGTTGCGGTGTGCACCCCACGCCCGGCAAGATTCTGTACACCTCGACGCACGATACGTCGACGCTGGCCGGTTGGTGCACGCGTTCCTTTGCGGGCGGCGATGAACCGAGCGGTGTTGAGGTGGCGGCAAAGTTGATGAGCGACGCGCTGGCAAGCGACGCTCCCCTGGTGATGATGCCGCTGCAGGATGTCCTGGGGCTTGGCGACGACGCGCGCATGAATGTTCCGGGCGTGGCCACGGGCAACTGGACCTGGCAGGCTGACGAGGCGGACATTGCAGCCGCCGAGAACAAAACCGCACAGCTCCTGCGCAACAACCATAGATTCTGGGGCGAAGCGTGATAAAACCCCCGATATAGGGTACAGTTACAAACGTTTGAATTTTTGCGGGCAGAGTAATCTGCCCGCTTTGTGCTGAAAAGGAAGTATTATGGCGCGCTACGATTACAAGTGCTCGAGCTGCGGCAACGTATTTGAGGTTGAGCATCCCATGTCCGAGACTCCCGAGGTCGTGTGCCCCAGCTGCGGTGCCCCGGCGGCCAAGACGTTCTCAGCCAGCGGCATTAAATTTGAGGGCAGCGGTTTCTACAACACCGACCAGCGAAGCGGCGGCTCCAGCACCAGCGCCACAAGCGGCTGATGCGCCAACTGCCCGCATAACCACTAGGAACAACGCAGCCCCGCGATCAACGCCGATCGCGGGGCCTATTTTGTTGCCAGGGTAGCTAATTTGGGACGGGGCTATTTTAGCTACCGCACCTGCCGGATGATTTTTTGGGACGGGGATTAAAAAATCATTAGGTACACAATGATTTTTTAATCCCCGTCCCAAAAAATCATCCAGAGCATTCACTCAGACATGGGGTAGCTAAAATAGCCCCGTCCCAAATTAGCTACCCTTGGGCTCCGGTTTATTTACGGACCAGACGGGCGCAGAAGTGGCCGTCGTAGGAGTCGGCGTTGACCGGGACGCTTTGGAAGAGGCCTCGGTCGTTTTGACGGACGGATACGAGCTTCTTGGCCTGCTCGAACTCGGGAAGCTGCAGGATCTGGGCTTCGGAGAGCGGCGCCACGGAAAAGCCCTCGCCCTCGGGAGAGCTCAGGAACGCGTCCACCACCTGCGTGTTCTCCTCATCAAAGACCGAACAGGTGGCGTAGATAAGCTCACCGCCGGCAGCCACACGCGCGGCCGCCTCCTTAAACATCGTTAGCTGCAACTTGGGCAGCTCGCACGTCACGTCGTTCTCGGTCAGACGCCACGGGATCTCGGGATGACGACGCATGGTTCCGGTGCCCGAGCACGGCGCATCGATAAACACGGTATCGAACTTGACCCGATCACCGCGCATGGCATCAAACGATGTGAGCACCTCATCGAGCTCGCAGGCATCACCCGAAACCGTACGAACGCCCTGAATACCGGCCTTATGCAGGCGAGCGAGATTCAGATCGCACTTGCGATCATGCAGATCGAGCGCCGTATGCTGACGCTCATAGCCCGCACGCTTGGCCTGGCACATCATCACATAGGTCTTGGTTCCGCGACCGGCACCAATCTCAAGGCAGCTTCCGGGGCGCGTGGCTGCCGTGGCGATGAGCTGGGCGTTGAGATCAGATGCCACCGCGGCAGCACGCTCAAACACACCCGAAGCAACGGTAACCTGGGCATCAACCGGGGCATGGCAGCCCGGGAAGACAGGCGCCACAAGCTGCGAGATATACGGATCGGGCTTGGTCGCAAAGGCGTTCTCATGCAGGGCCAGCGGCGCGGGGGCCAGATTGCCGGCAAAGTTAAGCGCACCCTCAGGCGTGTCGAACGATGCCATAATGCGAGCGCACAGCCAACGCGGTAGACCCATCAGGCGCGACAGACGGACAAGACGGCGCTCGGATTCATCCACGTCGGACGCCGTGGCAAAGTCCTCAACGTTGTCCGCGACTTTATGCAGCACGGCATTGGCCAAACCGGCGGCGGACTTAGCACCGCTGCGTACCAGCTCAACACCCTGACTTACGGCAACGCGACCAGGCGTATGCAGGTAAAGCATCTCGAAGGCCGAGATACGAAGCGCCATGCGCACACGCGGCGCAACCTTTTTAGGCTTATCCAAAAACTGATCGAGCAACTCGTCCAAAATGCCCTGCGTGGCAGCAACACCGAGCGCCAAACGCGCGGCAAAAGCAGAATCGCGCTGGTCAATAGCCTTGGCAGAAGCACGGGAAGATAACACGTCGCGTGCGTACATACCGCGGCGATCGGCCTCCATCAACACATCGAGCGCAAGCTTGCGCGCGGGAGACAACTTGCTCATGACAGTACACCCCACCTAAGTTCGGCACCCTGCAGACCGGCAGCCCAGGCAGAAGCGGCCATGGCACGCTTACCATCGGGCTTAACCTCGAGCAGTTCAACCGCGCCATCGGAAAGGCCCAGGTAAACACGCTTGCTCTTGACGGCAACAGCGCCCTCGCCAAGCGAGACATCAGCCGGCTCGGCATCGAGCACGCGAACCGACTTACCGGCAATCACGCAACGGGCAGGCGCGGTATCGGACGAAGCAAGCACATGACGCGCGCAATCGAGCGCCGCCATCTTCGGATCCAGACGCATCTCCTGCTTGGAAATCTTGGCAGCATGCGTGACGAGGGACTCATCCTGCTCGGTCCAAACAGCCGAGCCATCGGCAAGCGAGGGAAGCGTATCGGCAAGCAACTTACCGCCAAGCTCACCAAGCTCCATCGTAAGCGCCTCGGCATGCTTACCGGCAACCGAAGTCGAGGCCTGCGCACAATACGCACCGGTATCCACGCCATGCCCAATACGCATAATGGAAACGCCAGCAACCTCGTCACCAGCGAGAATCGCACGCTGAATAGGAGCAGCGCCACGCCAACGAGGCAACAGCGAAGCATGAACATTCACAATACCAAGCGGCGCCATATGCAGCACCTCATCAGGCAAAATGCAACCATAGGCAGTCACACAGAAAATATCAGCTCGCGCTGCATGGAGCGCCTCAACAACCTCAGGCGTCATACGATTGGCCTCAACGACCGGCAACCCCAGCTCAAGCGCCTTAGCCTTAACAGGAGACGGCTGCAGCTTCTTACCACGCCCACGAACAGCATCGGGACGAGTAACAACAAGTGCAATCTCGTTCCCAGCCTCAACAAGCGAAGTCAGCGAAGGCACAGCAAAATCAGGCGTACCCATAAACACAATACGCATAAAGAACGTCTCCCCTCAACCAAAGCCGAGACGGCTACAAATAACAGCGGAAAGCCAAGTACCCAGCCCATCCGCAATAACAATTCAACAAGAACAAATATACCCAAAACCAAAGAAAGAGCCGCAATAAAAGCAGCTCTTCCAACAAAGCAATTATCAGCGAAGACGCCCCTCCCTGGCCCAACGGCACCCGGGCGAAGAGGAGCAGCGTCAACGTAGTCCCCGGGGCGCCCGCCTATATCGTCCCGCGCGCAGTTTCGCAGCGCAGCGAGAATGTTTGAGCACGGGATGATATAGGCGGGCGCCCCGGGGACGGACAAACCTACTCAGTCTCGCCCGGTCGAGCGCCGCGGGCCAGGGCGTCCTGGTACTCCTTGACTGCCTTGAGCCTCTGCATCGGCTTGAGTCGCTCGAACATGGTGTTGCCGTGCAGGTGATCGATCTCGTGCTGCAGGCACACGCAGAACAGGTCGCCCGTGGCCTCGTAGCGAATCAGGTTGGCATCCAGGTCATACGCCTCGACGACAACGTGATCGGGACGCTCGATCTCGCAGCTAATGCCGGGGATGGACAGGCAGCCCTCGCTAAACGGCACCAGATGGTCGCTCTGCTCAACAATGACAGGGTTGATGAGCACGTACGGGTCATAGTCGTTCTTGTCGGTGTAATCGCAGTCGATGGTAACGAGCTGAATGAGCTCACCGATCTGCGGAGCGGCCAGGCCGCAACCGCCGTTGTCGAACATCATCTTCTTCATCTTCTCGGCAAGCGCCTCGATCGCCGGGGTGATCTCCTCGATGACGGCGCACTCCTGGCGCAGACGAGGGTCGGGCGACAGTACGATTCCGTTGGCTTCCATGGCCATCCTTTCGGGTTGTTACATCAAATCATAGGCGTCGACGTCAACACTCACGCTCACGCCGCGCACGGAGCCCACCTCTTTGAGGCAGGCGTCGATATCATCAGAGACATGGTACCCTACCGGCGACTTTACAAGCAGATGGAAGCGGTATCGGTCCTTGGCTCTCTCGATTACACACGAAGCCGGACCAAGCACCTGGGGCACGGCGCTCCCCGCCCGCAAAAAGTCGGGCGCGGCGGCATGCCAGCGACGCTTGAGGAGCTTCGCGATGCGACCGATATAGTCCCGCGCGTCATCCGCGTTCGTCGACCATACCAAGATGTTGGCCAGGCGCACGAACGGCGGATACAGGGCGTCGCGGCGCTGGTCCAGGTCGTAGTCGGTAAAGATCGAACGGTCGTGCTCGGCGACGGCGCGGATGACCGGGTCCTCGGGCAGATAGGTCTGGATGATGACCTCGCCGGGGCGATCGCCGCGACCGGCGCGGCCCGCAACCTGCTCCAGCAGATCGTAGGCGCGCTCCCCTGCTCTAAAATCGGGAAGCTTGAGCGCAAAGTCGGCATTGACCACGCCCACGAGCGTGACCTCTGGAAAGTCGAGGCCCTTGGCGATCATCTGGGTGCCCAGCAACACCGCGCAATCGGCGGCATCGAACTGTTCGAGCAGCTTTTTGTGCGCGTCCTTGCCACGCGTGGAATCGGCGTCCATGCGAATGATGGCGACGTCATCGGGCAGCATCTGGTGCAGTGCGTCCTCGATCTGCTGCGTACCCAGGCCCATTTTTGCCAGGTAGCGGCTACCGCACTTGGGACAGCGACTCGTGGGGGCCGGATAGGGCTGCACGCGCCAGGACGATCCGCAGGTGTGGCACTGCAGCGTGTGCGTGCGCTCGTGGTACGTGAGCGCGGTGGAGCAGTGGTTGCATGTGGGCACGCAGCCGCACTCGCGGCACATAAGAAACGGCGCAAAGCCGCGACGATTGTGCAGCAACACAGCCTTCTCGCGGCGCTCGACTACGCGCTCCAGGCCTTCCATCAGCGGTTTAGAGAACATGGAGCGGCTACCGTGGGCGAACTCGCGGCGCAGGTCGGCAATGCGGACCGTTGGCAGCACGGCATGCCCCGGGCGCTCGGGCATCTCGACGCGCTTCCAGGTGGCGCCGCCGTACGTGCCGCGGCGGCAGCGGTCGAGGGCCTCGGCCGAGGGCGTGGCGGAGCCCAGTACGAGTGGGCAGCGATAGCGACGCGCCATCTCAGCCGCCACCTCGCGCGCATGGTAACGCGGGCTGGAACCCTGCTTGTAGCTGGTCTCGTGCTCCTCGTCGATAATGATGAGGCCCAAGTCGCTGAGCGGGCAAAAGAGCGCCGAACGCGCGCCGACGACAACACGGGCTGCACCGCTGGCAACCATGTCCCACTGGTCCAGGCGCTCACCGGCCGAAAGGCGCGAGTGGAACACAGCGACCGTCTCGCCAAAGCGCGAGCGGAAGCGGCCGACGGTCTGGGCCGTCAGCGAGATCTCGGGCACGAGCACGCAGGCCGAACGGCCGGCCGCCAGCACGCGCTCGATCGCCGAGAGGTAGACCTCGGTTTTGCCGGAACCGGTGACGCCATCGACGAGCACCACATCGCCGTGAGCGTCCAAGCGTGCGCGCTCAATCTGCGCGAGTGCCTGCTGCTGACCGTTGGTGAGCGCCACCGGGGCCTTGCCGCTCGCCGAGGACAGCGTGGTCTGCTCGCTGCACCCACGCCAGGCGCGGCGCTCTTCCACCACCACGACGCCACGTTTTTCGAGCGACTTAATGGTCGCCGACATGCTGTTGTAGAGCAGGTTGAGGTCGCGCGTCGTGACCGGGCCGCATTGGAGCGCCTCGATGAGCTGACGCTGACGGACCGCGGTCTTGGGCGGCGTGTAGTCGAAACCCTCGGGCGTGAGCATGACCCAGCGGTTTTGGATAGGTTTGACGGCGGGGCGCTCAACGGTCCACACGCCGTCATCGCCCTTGACCACGCGCGGGCTTCCACCCGGGGGCAAGAACAGGCGCAAGCACTCAGAAAGCGTTGCGACGTACTCGCGACTCATCCAATGCGCTATGCGCGCAGCCTCGGCGGTAAAGAGCGGTTTGCTGAGGACGGCCTCGATAGGCTTGATGCGCGCGGGATCGAGGGCGTCGTTACCTTGCAGGTCGGCCAGCTCGGGCGCGATGTCGACAATGTAGCCCGCGGCCGCACGGTTGCCAAAATGAACGAGGACGGTGGAGCCGATCTGAGCATCGTTGGCGAGCGACTGCGGAATGCCGTAGGCAAACGGCTCGGACAGCGCACGGGTCGGGATGTCGAGGACTACGCTCGCATGGGCGGCAACGGGTTCGGGTGCGGGCTCGGGCTGCGCCGGGGCGGCGGCGGGCGCCGGCGCCGCCGGAGTCTCCTCCGGTTCCGGCGAACTGAACAGCGACAGTTGCTCGGCCATGGCCCCAGCACCTCCTATTCCATACGTATACAGAAACAAGAGCCCCGCTCGGGGTGAACGGGGCTCGGATACATGCGTTTACGCAGCTGCTACAGTGCCATCGTGCGGGCGCGGTCGATGCGCGCAAGGCAGTCGTCGCGGCCGACGAGCGCCATGGTCTCGCCCAGCGGGGGGCTCACCATGTTGCCGCAGACGGCGACGCGCACAGCTTGGAACACCACGCGCTTCTTGAGGTCCATCTGCTCGGGCAGCGGCTCAAGCGCGGCGTCGATGTTGGCGGCCGTCCACTCGTCCACGCCCTCGAGCGCGGCCTTGGCGGCATCCAGAAGGGCGCCCATGCCTTCCTTGGCCAGGCCCTTGTTGACGGATTTCTCGTCATACTCGAGCGTCTCGGCCGTAGCAAAAATGGGAGCGGCGACGGTCACGGCGTCGGCCGGCATCTTGGTGCGCGGCTTGACGATGGCGGCAAGCGCGTCGATCCAATCCTCGCCGTACTCGACATTGCCCTCAATGAGGCCTGCTTCGTGCAGCTCGGGGACCATGATCTCGTCGGCAAACTGAGCATCGGACATGCCGTTGATGTACTCGGCATTGACCCAATCGAGCTTCTTGGGATCGAAGGTCGCCGGGTTCTTGGAGATGCGGTCGAGTGAGAACTTGTTGGCCAGGACATCGCGCGGGATGATCGTGGTCTCGCCGTCGAGCGACCAGCCGAGCAGCGCCAGGTAGTTGACGAAGGCGTCGGACAGGTAACCGGCGTCGCGGTACTCCTCCACCGAGGTGGCGCCGTGGCGCTTGGAGAGCTTCTTGCCGTCGGCGCCCAGGATCATGGAGATGTGAGCGAACGTGGGCACGGGAGCGCCGAGGGCCTCGTAGACCATGACCTGACGCGGGGTGTTGGACAGGTGGTCGTCGCCGCGGATGACATGGGTGATCTTCATCATGGCGTCGTCGACGACGGTCGCGAAGTTATACGTGGGCGTGCCATCGGAGCGGAAGATGACAAAGTCGTCGAGCTCCTTGGCGTCGAAGGTCACCTCGCCGTGGACGGCGTCGTGGATGACGACGTCGCCGCGGTCCTCGGGCACCTTAATACGCAGGACGTAGGACTCGCCGGCCTCGATGCGACGGCGGGCCTCCTCGGGATCAAGATCGCGGCAACGGCGCTGATAGCCCTGGAAGGGGTCCTTGCGCTCCTGCGCGGCCTTGCGGTCGGCGTCGAGCTGCTCCTTGGTGCAGAAGCAGGGATAGGCCTTGCCCTCGTCCCAAAGCTTCTGGGCGGCCTGCTTGTACAGGTCCAAGCGCTCAGTCTGGGCGTAGGGGCCAAAGTCGCCGCCTACCTCGGGGCCCTCATCCCAGTCCAGGCCAAGCCAACGCATGGCGCGCAGGATGATCTGCGTGTTCTCATCGGTGGAGCGGGTGGGGTCGGTGTCGTCGATGCGCAGGATGAACGTGCCGCCGTTTGCGCGGGCGAAAGCCCAGTTATAGATAGCGGTGCGAGCGCCGCCGATGTGCAGCTTGCCCGTCGGTGAGGGTGCAAAGCGGACGCGAACGTCTGATGCCATGGATATCTCCTCGATTGCAGGATGGATGTCTAACCGCACCAGTATAAAGCATCAAAGCAACCTCCGCACAAAGGGCACCGAC
>JAXKFZ010000221.1:0-1543 GCA_036550635.1 Collinsella sp.
CCGAAGAGGCGTCAGCAGGTCAGTGGGTCATCGTCCCGGCGTTCAGCATCAGGGTAGCGCTGCGACGCGGAAATCGCGCGCTGTTGACGCGCCCCCGCAGTGCCCGCTTCCCCCAAGGACAATTATCAGTGCAGGTAGACGAGCCGTCATTTTGCAGAAAACGCGGGTATGGATGGGGGTCCTGAGTTTGGCCCCGTAAACCGGCATAGTTTTGAAATGGCCTTAAATCGGTAGCAGCCATTTTGCTATGCCGGAACGGTCGGTCTTCGGGCAACTACCCTCGCAGGTAGGCGATAGCGATCTGCGTGCGGTTGCGCAGGCCCATCTTTGCCAGGATTGAGCTGATGTGGTTGCGCACGGTGCCTTCGCCCATGTAGGCGGTGGCGGCGATCTCTTTGTTGTCGAGGCCGCGGGCGATGAGTTCGGCGACTTCGAACTCGCGGTCGGTCAGGCTGGCGAAGGCTGCGGGCCGGCGGGGCGTGCCCGCCTCGACGTCCGTTCCGTCAAAATCGATGTCCTCGATCGCCTTGCCCTCGAGCACGCGCTTGCCAGCCATGACCTGCGCCAACGCTGGTGGAATGGCGGCGACATCGGTTTTAATCAGGTAGCCGCGGGCGCCCAGTTTAAGCGCCGACACAATGTACTCGTCATCCGAGAATGTCGTCAAAAACACCACGCGTGCCGTGGGTTCGTGCTCAAGGATCTCGCGCGCGGCTGAAAGTCCGTCGCGCCCCGGCATCTGAATGTCGAGCAACGCGATATCGGGTGCGTGTTCGGCATAGAGAGCCACTGCGGCGTCGCCATTGGCGCCGGTGCCCACCACCTCGATCTGCGGCTGGGCGCCCAGGATAATCTTGAGCTAATCGACCACTAGGCGGTCGTCGTCGACAACGATGAGCCTCATCGGTCCTCATCTCCTTGCTGTTTGGGGACGGTGGCAAACACGCGCCAGCCGGGGGCGCCGGCGCGCAGGCCGGCGGTGAAGGTTCCGCCAAGCGCCTCGACGCGCTCGCGCATGGAGGCGAGCCCCATGCCTTCTACGACGTTGCTGCTGCTCGCCGGGGTCGCGTCCGCGCCATCATCGGTAACGATGAGCTGGTAAAACGACGGATGCTCCATGCATCGTACGGTGACGGTCTGGGCGCAAGCGTGGCGCATGGCGTTGGAAAGCGCCTCGCGCAGCACCGCCGCAAAGCAGTTGGCGACGTTTGCGGGTGCATGCTCGGCCAAAACTTCAAGCTCAATCTGCGGGCCGCCGTCCGAGCGCGCGCCTTCAACAATGCGTTCGAGCTGCACGGAAAGGTCGACGGCGTTGTCGTTGAGCGCGTGGACGCTGGTGCGCACAAGCTGGAGCGCCTCGTCAACCGTGCGTTTGACGTCGGCGAAATCGGCGGCAACCCTGGGCTCGTCGGCGTGGACCACGCGTAGGGCTTCGGCCTGCAGTGAGGCGCGCGTGAGCTGGTGCCCGACGTTATCGTGGATCTCGCGCGCGATGCGGGCGCGTTCGGCGAGCGTCGCGAGCTCGACTTCGTAGTCCTGGCGA
>JAXKFZ010000222.1:0-1595 GCA_036550635.1 Collinsella sp.
CCCGTCATCTCGGCGGAAGGCTCAATACCAGCCATGGTGAGCATGGTCGGAGCGATATCGGAAAGACGGCCGTCCTCGATACCGGTGAGCTTGGCCTTCTCATCAACGATGATGAACGGCACGCGGTTGGTGGTGTGAGCCGTGAACGGATGCTTGGAACCGTCGGAAGCAACGTCAAACATGTGGTCGGCGTTGCCGTGATCGGCGGTAATCAGCGCAAAGCCGCCCTTGGCGAGAATCGCCGGGACAACCTTAGACAGGGCATCGTCAACGGCCTCGACGGCCTTAACGGCGGCGTCGAAGACACCGGTGTGACCAACCATGTCGCAGTTCGCGAAGTTCACGATGTAGAAATCAGCGCGATCCTCGTTGATTGCGGCGACGAGCTTCTCGGTAACCTCGGGAGCGCTCATCTCGGGCTGCAGATCGTAGGTAGCGACCTTGGGGGAAGCGACGAGCACGCGCTCCTCGCCCTCCTTGGGCTCCTCGATGCCGCCGTTGAGGAAGAACGTCACGTGGGCGTACTTCTCGGTCTCGGCGGTGTGCAGCTGCTTCAGGCCGTTGGCGGCGATAACGTCGGCCAGGACGTTCTCGGGGAACGTCTTGGGGAAGGCGACCTCGACGTCAAACGTCGGATCATACTCGGTCATCGTCACAAAGTGCGAAAGCTTGATCTGCTCGCGCTCAAAGCCGTCGAACTCCTTGTCCGTGAACACGCGGGTCATCTGACGAGCGCGGTCGGGACGGAAGTTGAAGAAGATGGCCGCGTCGCCCTCGTGGATGCCCTCGTTGTGGGCAGCGAAGGGCTCGACGAACTCGTCGCCGCGCGGGTCCTTCTCGTAGTAGGCCTTGATACCGGCAACGGGGTCGGTATCAGCATCGGACGCGTTGACCATGACGTCGTAGGCGCGCTGGATGCGCTCCCAACGGTTGTCGCGGTCCATCGCCCAATAACGACCCGAGACGGTGGCAACGCGAGCGTCGCAACCGGTCTCCTCGGAGATCTTAGCCAGGAAGGCGCAGAACTCACTCATGTAGCCAGCGCCGGACTGCGGGTCAACGTCGCGGCCATCCATGAAGGCGTGGACGCGAACGGTCTTGACACCGTGCTCGGCAGCCATCTTGACCAGAGCCTCGACGTGGTTCATGTGAGAATGAACACCGCCAGGGCTCATAAGGCCCATGAGGTGAAGAGTCTTGGCGTCAGCCTTGACGTCGTCCATAGCCTTGACGAAGACCTCGTTCTTGGCGATGGAGCCGTCCTTGATGGCGTTGTTGATGCGCGAAAGCTCCTGGAACACGATGCGGCCGGCACCGATGTTGAGGTGACCCACCTCGGAGTTGCCCATCTGGCCATCGGGAAGACCCACGTCCTCGCCCGAAGCGCCGAGCGTGGTGTGGGGGTACTTCTCATACAGGCTATCAAGGAAGGGCGTCTTGGCAGCGGCGACGGCGTTCTCGCCATCGGACGGAGCCAGGCCGCAGCCGTCCATGATGATCAGGAGTGCAGGAAGATGACGTTGTGCCATATGTCCTACTCGCCTGCCTTGACGACCATAGAGGCGAAGTCGGCAGCCTTGAGCGAAGCGCCGCCC
>JAXKFZ010000223.1:0-6147 GCA_036550635.1 Collinsella sp.
CGTGGCCACGCCCCGTGCTTAAAACCCCAAGAAGGAGTGAACAATGGCAGAAGAGAAGTATGTGCCGCGTCTGAAGACCAAGTACAACAACGAGGTCAAGCAGCAGCTTCAGGACAAGTTCCAGTACGAGAACGTCATGATGATCCCCAAGTTTGAGAAGATCGTCGTGAACATGGGTGTCGGCGAGGCCGCTACCGATTCCAAGGCCATCGACGGTGCCGTGCGCGACCTGCGCGCCATCACCGGCCAGCAGCCGATGATCACCCGTGCCCGCAAGTCCATCGCTACCTTCCGCCTGCGCGCTGGTATGCCGATCGGCTGCAAGGTTACCCTGCGTGGCGACCGTATGTGGGAGTTCTTCGATCGTCTGACCTCCGTCGCGATCCCCCGTATCCGCGACTTCCGCGGCATCTCCGCCAAGAGCTTCGACGGCCGTGGCAACTTCTCCATGGGCGTCACCGAGCAGCTCATCTTCCCCGAGATCGACTTCGACTCCGTCGATCACCAGCGTGGTATGGACATCACTTTCGTGACCACCGCCAACACCGATGAGGAGGCCAAGGCCCTTCTGGACGCCTTCGGTTTCCCGTTCAAGAAATAGGTTCACCTGCCCTATAAGCGCCGTTCCCACAAGGGGGCGGCGCTTGGGGCGAACAATACTCTATGTGAGGAGGATATAAGTGGCTAAGACATCGATGATCGTCAAGTGCAATCGCAAGCAGAAGTTCTCTACTCGTGAGTACACGCGCTGCCAGCGCTGCGGCCGTCCGCACTCTGTGTACCGCAAGTTCGGCCTGTGCCGTGTCTGCTTCCGCGAGCTTGCACTCAAGGGCGAGCTTCCCGGCGTTAAGAAGGCCAGCTGGTAAGTCACTACCAGCGTTTCAAGCATCAGTTTGGAACAGGGAAAACGCGCTAAAAAGGCTTTGCCGTTAAGGGCGGCGAAGAACCAAGAGCACGTGTTCATCAAGAACGAAGGAGAATCTGTATGAACCTTACAGACCCGATCGCAGATATGCTTACGCGCATCCGTAACGCTAACTCTGTGAACAAGGCCACGGTCTCCATGCCGAGCAGCAAGAAGCTCGTCGAGATCGCTCGTGTTCTGCACGAGGAGGGCTACATCGAGGGCTACGATGTCGAGGACACCGTTCCCCAGAAGACTCTGCACATCACGCTTAAGTATGGTCCCAAGAAGGCTAAGGTCATCAACGGCATCCGCCGCATTTCCAAGCCGGGCCTGCGTAAGTACACTGGCGTTGCCGACATGCCCCGCGTCCGCGGTGGCCTTGGTACCGCCATTATTTCCACCAGCCATGGCGTCATGACCGACCGCGATGCTCGCAAGCACAACGTCGGCGGCGAGATCATCGCTTACGTCTGGTAATTCGCTCGGTAGGTAGAAGGAAAGGAGATCACCGTGTCTCGTATCGGTAATAAGCCTGTCCAGATTCCCGCCGGAGTCGAAGTGGCAGTCAACGGCAACAACGTTGTCGTCAAGGGCCCCAAGGGCCAGCTCGAGCTCGATGTCTTTGAGAAGCTCGCTATCAACGTCGAGGACAACGTCCTCACCGTTTCCCGTCCCGACGACGAGCGTGAGACCCGTGCCCGCCACGGCCTCACCCGTGCCCTCATCCACAACATGGTTGTTGGCGTTTCCGAGGGCTTCGAGAAGAAGCTCGAGCTCGCCGGCGTCGGTTACCGCGTGCAGCAGAAGGGCAAGAACCTCGAGTTCTCCCTGGGCTTCTCGCACCCCGTGATCGTCGAGGCTCCCGAGGGCATCACCTTCGAGGTTCCCGACAACACCCACGTGAACGTCAAGGGTATCAACAAGCAGCAGGTCGGTCAGATCGCCGCTGAGATCCGCGGTCATCGTCCTCCCGAGCCTTACAAGGGCAAGGGTATCCACTATGTTGGCGAGCACATCCGCCGCAAGCTGGGTAAGGCCGCCAAGTAGTCGTAACCGACTCACTCGCATAAGACCAGCACCCCGTCAGGTGCTGGCAAGATCAACCTTTTTAGGAGTTTACGTATGAACAAGCATAAGGCGAAGCTGGAAGGCCTCAAGCGTCGTCAGCGTCGTGTTCGCGGCAAGGTCTCGGGTACCTCCGAGCGTCCGCGTCTTCGCGTGACCCGTACTAACGCCAACATCTATGCCCAGATCATCGACGACAGCAAGGGCTCCAGCCTGACGCTCGTCTCTGCCTCGACCCTCGAGGCCGAGTTCAAGGGCACCCACACCTCGAACAAGGAGGCTGCGGAGAAGGTCGGTCAGCTCGTTGGCAAGCGCGCCATCGAGGCCGGCATCACCAAGGTCGCCTTCGATCGCGGTGGCCGTATCTACCATGGCCGCGTCAAGGCCCTCGCCGACGGTGCTCGTGCCGCCGGTCTCGAGTTCTAGGAGGTATGTAGCACATGGCTCGTAATCAGAAGCAGCAGCGCGAGGCCTCCGAGTTCGAGGAGCGCGTCGTTTACATCAACCGCGTGTCGAAGACCGTCAAGGGTGGTCGTCGCATGAGCCTCGTCGCTCTCGTCGTCGTTGGCGACGGCAAGGGCAACGTCGGCGTTGGCATGGGCAAGTCCGCTGAGGTGCCCATGGCCATCTCCAAGGCGTCTCTCGATGCCAAGAAGAACATGTTCCACGTGCCGGTGACCGATCAGGGCACCATTCCGCACGAGGTTCTCGGTCACTTTGGTGCCGGCCGCATTATCATCAAGCCCGCTGTCGAGGGTACCGGCGTTATCGCCGGCGGCGCTGTGCGTCCCCTCTTCGAGCTTGCTGGCATCAAGAACGTCCTGTCCAAGTCCCTCGGTACCGACAACGGCCTCAACATCATCAAGGCTGCCGTCGAGGGCCTCAAGGAGCTCTCCAGCCCTGAGGACGTCGCGGCTCGCCGTGGCCTGACGGTCTCCGAGATGTTCGTCGGTAAGGAGAACTAAGCATGGCTGACACCATCAAGATCAAGCAGGTCCGCAGCACCAACGGTTGCAAGCAGGACCAGGTCCGTACTGTCCGTGCCCTCGGTCTCCACAGGATCCGCGAGGTTCGCGAGATTGCTGACAACGAGTCCGTCCGCGGCATGATCTTCAAGGTCAAGCACCTTGTCGAGATTGTAGAGGAGTAGCAAATGCAGCTTCACGATCTTACTCCCGCGCCCGGTTCCACCAAGAACCGCAAGCGCGTCGGCCGTGGCAATTCTTCGGGTCACGGCACCACTTCTGGCCGCGGCCAGAAGGGCCAGGGTTCCCGCTCTGGCGGCACCAAGGGTGCCGGCTTCGAGGGTGGCCAGACTCCGCTGGCGATGCGCCTGCCCAAGCTTCCGGGCTTCCGCAACCCCCGTCGTATCGAGTACACCGCTGTTAACGTTGAGCGTCTTGAGCGTAAGTTCGAGGATGGCGCTGTGATCGACGGTGCCGCTCTTAAGGCCGCTCGCATCACCAAGAGCGAGTTCGAGCCCGTCAAGGTGCTCGGCAATGGTGAGCTCACCAAGAAGTTCACGGTCAAGGTCGACAAGGTCAGCGCTTCTGCGCAGGCCAAGATCGAGGCCGCCGGCGGAAAGGTCGAGCTGCCGTGCTAAATGGTCTTAAGAATGCTTTCCGCATCAAAGAATTGCGCGAAAAGATTCTTTTTACCATAGCTATGCTCGTCGTGTACCGCATTGGTGCGCACGTTCCTGTGCCCGGCATTCCCTTCCAGGGGATGCTGGGCCTTTTCTCGACCGATAACAATTCGGTCGCCGCAGGTGCTATGGCCCTCCTGAATCTTTTCTCTGGCGGCGCGTTGAGCTATGTGTCGGTGTTTTCGCTGGGCATCATGCCTTACATCACCAGCTCGATCATCCTCCAGATGCTCCAGGCCGTCGTGCCTTCCCTGCATGAGCTTGCCCGCGAGGGCGAGGTCGGTCAGACCAAGATTACGCAGTATTCGCGTTACCTCACCCTGGCTCTGGCAATCCTCAACTCCGTGGGTTACCTCTTCCTCTTTAAGAGCTTCGGCATCAGCTTTAATGGCGCCGGCGCTCCCGAGATCATCTTCGACCTCATGATCGTCGGTACGCTCACCGCGGGCGCTATGCTGATCATGTGGATTGGTGAGCTCATCACCCAGCGCGGTATCGGCAATGGCATGTCGCTGATCATCTTTGCGAACATCATGGCCGGTCTGCCGCAGGCTATCTTCTCCAGCACCGAGGGCAATGCCGGTGGCATTATCACCATGGTGATCATCTGCGCCATCATCCTGCTGGTTATCCCGCTGATTGTTTTCCTTGAGCGCGGCCAGCGCCGCATCCCGGTCTCCTACGCTAAGCGCGTCGTGGGCCGTCGCATGATGGGTGGCCAGACCACCTATCTGCCCATCAAGGTTAACACCGCGGGTGTCGTGCCGATCATCTTCGCTTCGGCGCTGCTGTACTTCCCGGCTCAGATTGCCGTGTTCTTCCCCGGCATCGGCTGGATTCAGGCAGTTGCCTCTGCGCTTTCGACCGGTTGGCTCAACTGGGTGCTTAATGTTGTCCTCATCGTGTTCTTCGCGTACTTCTACACCTCCATGGTGTTCAACCCTGATGACACGGCCGACAACCTTAAGAAGCAGGGCGGCTTTATTCCGGGCGTGCGCCCGGGTAGGGCTACCGCGGCCTACATCAAGAACGCGCTCAACAAGATCACGCTTCCCAGCGCTGTCTTTTTGGCGCTCATCGCCATCGTGCCTTCGATCATCTTCTCCTTCACGGGTAACCATCTGATCCAGGCATTTGGCGGCACGTCCATCCTCATCATGGTCGGCGTCGTGCTCGACACGGTCGATAAGCTCGAAGGCCAGATCAAGATGTATGATTACGATGGATTCTTTAAATAGGCTAGAGGAGGATTGCTCATGAACCTCGTATTGCTCGGAGCTCCGGGTGCCGGTAAGGGCACCGTCGCACAGGAGCTCGTCGCCGAGTTTGGCGTCGCTCACATTTCCACGGGCGACCTGCTGCGTGCTGCCGTTAAGGGTGGCACCGAGCTTGGTATTCAGGCTAAGAAGTACATGGACGCTGGCGAGCTCGTTCCCGACCAGCTCGTGATCGACCTTGTCAAGGAGCGCCTTGCCGCCGATGACGCCCAGCAGGGCTTCATCCTCGACGGCTTCCCGCGCAACACCGCCCAGGCTGTGACGCTCGATTCCGAGCTCTCCGCCATGGGTCGCGAGATCGACTGTGCCCTTCTGGTCGATGTGGCCCCCGAGGTCATCATCGATCGTCTGTCTTCGCGTCGCACCTGCCGCGCCTGCGGTTACACCGGCACCGCTGCCGATGCCACCTGCCCCAAGTGCGCAGGCGAGATGTATCAGCGCGACGACGACAAGCCCGAGACCATCAAGAACCGTCTCGACGTCTACGAGAAGTCCACGAGCCCGCTCGTCGACTACTATCGTGGCCAGGGTCTGCTCAAGTCGGTCAACGGTGACCAGGCTCGCGAGACCGTGTACGGGGATGTCAAAGAGGCTCTCGGTCTATGATCAAGATTAAGTCTGCAACGCAAATCGAGCAGATGAAGAAGGCAGGAGCGCTATCTAAGATGGCGCTCCGCCACGTTGGAGCCATGGTGCGCCCCGGCGTTTCGACTTTTGAGCTCGATCAGCTCGCGGAGCAGATTATCCGCATGCATGGCGGCACCCCGGCCTTTAAGGGTTACGGCGGGTTCCCGGGGACCATTTGCGCATCGATCAACGATGCCGTGGTCCACGGTATTCCCAACCCCGACATGATCCTGCGCGACGGCGATATCATCTCCATCGATACGGGAGCCGTTGTCGACGGTTGGGTCGGCGATAACGCTTGGACGTTTTTCGTCGGCACCCCCACGCCCGAAGCCAAGGCTTTGTGCGAGGTCACGCGCGATTGCCTTAAGGCTGCCATCGAGCAGGCTGTTCCCGGTAACCATATCGGGGACGTCGGTTATGCCGTTCAGTCCCTCGCCGAGTCTCACGGTTACGGCGTGCTTCGCGATTATGTGGGCCATGGGATTGGCCGCGTGATGCACGAGGACCCCAACGTTCCTAACTATGGAAAGAAGGGGAGGGGCGTTCGCCTCCAGGCCGGCATGGTCATTGCCATCGAGCCGATGGTTACGATGGGTTCCAACCATGTGAG
The DNA here is from genome assembly GCA_036550635.1 of Collinsella sp. Classification (GTDB taxonomy): domain Bacteria; phylum Actinomycetota; class Coriobacteriia; order Coriobacteriales; family Coriobacteriaceae; genus Collinsella. The sequence continues at coordinate 6,135 of JAXKFZ010000223.1, forward strand.
CACGGGCTCCGAC
>JAXKFZ010000224.1:0-3779 GCA_036550635.1 Collinsella sp.
GGGCTCCTTGATCTCGACGCCGTTGTAGCGGAAGAACCGCGCCGGGTCGTGCATCAGATCCTCGAGCGGCACCAGCACGAAGTCGCGCTCGCCAATGAGCGGATGCGGCAGGCGCAGCTTTTTGCCGCCGTGGGTCTCGCCATCCATCCACAGCAGATCCAGGTCGATGGTGCGCGGGCCGTTGGCCTTGGCCTTTTTGGAGCGGTCGCGGCCCAGCTCGGCCTCGATCTTCATGAGCTCGTCGAGCAGCACCAGCGGCGCCAGCTCGGTCTTGATCTCGATGACGGCGTTGGCGAACGCGTCTTGGCGCGTCTCGTAGGCCGGCTCGCTCTCGTAGATGCGCGAGCAGTTGGACACGCAGGTGAGCGGAATCTCGGCGATCATGTCGCGCGCGGCGCGGATGTTGTCACAGCGATGCCCCAGGTTGGAGCCCACGGCCACAAACGCGCGGCGCGGCTGCGGCTTGGCAACGGCCCAGTAGCCGTTCAGGAACTGCGCAAAGCCGGCGACGTCGTGCACGCGCACGATGTTGGCGCCGGCCTGGATCGCACCCAGGCACACACCAAACGTGGCGGCATCGCGCTCGGCGGCCTCGGTCACGCCCGAGACGGCGCCCACAAAGCGCTTGCGCGACACGGCGCACATGAGCGGATAGCCCAGCGATGCCATCTTGGCGGTCTCGCGCTGGATGACGATATCCTCGTTAGCCGACTTGCCAAAGCCCGGACCGGGGTCGATGCAGATGCGGTCACGCGACACGCCGGCATGGATGAGCGTGCGGGCCTGGTCGGAAAGGAATCCCATGACGCGGCGCATGATGGGCGCCGAATCGGGCAGGGTAAAGCGGCGGAGCTGCGAGGTGGGCACGTAGGCTTCCTCGCGGCGGGCGCTGCGGCGCATCATGGCGACCAGGTGGTCGCTGGGCTCCGGCTCCGTCTCGGCGGCAGCGGGCGTGACCTCGGGCGCGACGGTCTCGGCGGCGGGGGCAGCCTGCTCGGCGGCCGGCGTCTCCTGTTCGGCTGCGGGCTCGGCTGCGGGCTCCGGGTCGCCAAACGGCAGCGAGGGCTGCACCACGCCGCCCGGAAGCTTGGCCTCCGACTTAGGCTCGCCCAGCAGCTTGCCACGACGGCGGCGGCCCGGCTTTTCGGCCTCGCGCGCGGCCTCGGCAGCCGCTTCGCGCGCCTTCTCGGCAACAAACGCCGCGGCCGAGGTATCGAGCTGCACCGTCGCGTGCGTACGCGCGGGAGCAGCGACCTCGCCGGCGTGCATCACGATGACGCCGCAAGCGCTCGTCTTAACAAACTCGACCATCTTGGGGTCGGTGAAGCCGGTCACATCGTTGACGATCGAGGCTCCGCAGCGCACGGCCGCCTTGGCAACCGCCACATGACGCGTGTCAATCGAGACGATGGCGCCCTCCTTGGCCAGTGCGCGCACCACGGGCAGCACACGGCGGGCCTCCTCGTCGGGGTTGACCGGGGTAAAGCCGGGGCGCGTGGACTCGCCGCCCACGTCGATGATGTCGGCACCGGCGTCGAGCATCGCCAAGCCGTACTCAATCGCGGCATCCGGATCGAAGTGCTCGCCGCCATCGCTAAACGAATCGGGCGTCACGTTGAGGACGCCCATGATGCGCGGACGGTCAAAGCTGAGCTCGTACTTTCCGCACCGCCATGTCTTGCTATCGTTCGCCATGAACATCCTCCTAAAATGCCCCCGCCGCCGCGCTCGGGCGCTGGCGGCGGGGTCGCTTTGCAATCAGTCTTTCTATTGTATCCGCGCACGCGGGCTAGAACGCAAACGCGGCCGCGATGTCGCAAGAAATCAGCAGGTCGGCATTTGCATCCTGATCGGTGGGCGCCAAATTGCAAATGGCCAGCGTATCGCCGGTAAAGTAGCGCGTGAGGCCCGCCGCCGGGTACACCACGAGCGAGGTTCCGCCCACGATGAGGGCATCGGCCGCGGCAATGGCGGCAACGGCGCCGGTGAGCACGCGCTCGTCGAGCGGCTCTTCGTAGAGCACCACGTCGGGCTTGATGCGGCCGCCGCACACGGGACACACGGGCACGCCCGCGGCATCCTCGTGCTCGCGCGCGCAAATCCAATCGGCACCATAGACCGCGCCGCACGCCTGGCAGATATTGCGGTGGACCGAGCCATGCAGCTCGAACACGCGCTGCGAGCCGGCCGCCTGGTGCAGGCCGTCGATGTTTTGCGTCACCACGGCACTGAGCTTGCCCGCGCGTTCCAGCTCGGCCAGCTTGGTGTGGCAGCGATTAGGCTTGGCGCCAGGCGCGATCATCTTGGTGCGGTAAAAGTCGAAGAACTCGGCCGGGTGTGCCTTGTAAAAGCTGTGCGAGAGCATGGTCTCGGGCGGATAGGAAAACTGCTGGTGATACAGGCCGTCCACGCTGCGGAAATCGGGAATGCCGCTTGCCGTGGAAACGCCCGCGCCGCCAAAGAACACCACGCGCTCGTGGGTATTGAACAGCTCCGCCAGCGCGGCGGAGGCCTGCTTGGGATCTGTTATCGCTTGCGTCATGTTTGTCCTCCGTCCATGTTGGTCGGGCAGCGTTGAGCGACGTCCCAGCATGCGTCCTTTAAGTCAGCATGCGCGGAGCCCACCCCGCCCCTGTTGCGCTAATCTTAAGCCTGCCAACCCCGTCGAAAGGACACCATGCCTCAGACTTACACTTTCGCCTCGTGGAACGTCAACGGCCTGCGCGCCGTGCTCAAAAAGGACCCGAGCTTTATCCAGATCGCGCAAGAACTCGACGTCGATATCCTGGCGCTGCAAGAGACCAAGCTGCAAGAAGGCCAGGTTGATATTGACCTGCCCGGCTATCACCAAACCTGGAGCTACGCCGAGCGCAAAGGCTATTCGGGCACCGCGGTCTTTAGCCGCCAGGAGCCGCTACGCGTGCTGCGCGCCGACGCGCTGCTGCCCCATGCCGGCGAGGGCGCGGCGGCCGAGCTGGTGGCCCAGGCCGCGACCGAGGGCCGTGTCTGCGCGCTGGAGTTTGACAAGTTTTGGTTCGTGAACGTCTACACACCCAACGCTCAAAACGAGCTCGCGCGCATCGATGTGCGCATGGCGTGGGACGACGCTTACCGTGGCTTTTTGAGCGCGCTCGAGCACGAGACCGGCAAGCCTGTCGTGACCTGCGGCGACTTTAACGTGGCGCACGAGGAGATCGACCTTAAGAACCCCAAGTCCAACCGCGGCAACGCTGGCTTTTCGGACGAGGAGCGCGGAAAGTTCACCGAGCTGCTCGAGGCCGGTTTTACCGATACCTGGCGCGCGGCGAACCCCGATGTCGAGGGCGTCTACAGCTGGTGGAGCTATCGCTTTAATGCGCGCAAGAACAATGCCGGCTGGCGCATCGACTACTTTTTGGTAAGCAATGCAATCGCCGCCAACGTGCGCGACACGGGCATCCGCGGTGACATCTTCGGCAGCGACCACTGCCCCGTCACCCTCACGCTAGAGCTCTAGCCCCCAAATGATCCCCCGGGGACGAAGGAATACGGATCACTTTTGCCCGCGCAAGGGCGCCCGCGTGACCCCGTCCGCCACGAAACCAGCCCATCTACTACGTTTAAGCCACTACCCTCAACCACAGCGAACAACGCAAAAAGAAAACCGACGCTCCTATAAGTTGTCAATAGGCAGTTTGCGGGAGCGCTCCCTTCAATTCGCACAGGAGCTCGTAATACCTCCTCTCCAGTTTCGTCGACCGCCGTCTCCCATGTTCCAGGTGACCGAGTGAGGCCGCGGA
>JAXKFZ010000004.1:0-3747 GCA_036550635.1 Collinsella sp.
ATCAAGACGGAGCCGGGCCTTTTTTGCATTTGACCAGATAAAACCTGCCAAAATGAACCTGTCCCTTTTTGGCAGGTTAGCGGAGCTTGCTGGTCTCGAAGTACTCGGGGAACTGGTCCAGAACCTCGGTTTGGTTGCGGAACATCATGTGCAGGTGCTTGCTGACCAAAAAGCTCGCTTCGATGGGGTCGCGACCGGCGATAGCGCGGCGAATCTGCTTGTGCTCGTTCACGATGTCCTGATTGTCGAGAACCTGCGTGGCGGCGCGCAGCCAGCGGAAGCGCTCCAGGTCGGCATTGGTCTCTTCGAGCCACGACCACACGGTGCTGCGACATGCGATGCTAAAAATCATGTGATGCATGAGGTTGTCGCTCAAAAAGAAGCCGATGCGATCCTCTTCGGCCATGGCCTTTTCCTGCAGCGCGATGGCACGGTCGAGCTGCTCGATGCCGGCCGACGTGGCGCGCGCACAGCATTCCACGATCACCTGCTTTTCCAGATGCTCGCGGATGTAACAGGCACTCTCGGCAAGGGTGAGGTTGATGGGTGAGACGTAGGTACCGCTCTGGGGCACGGTGCGCACCAGGCCCTCTTGCGCCAGACGCACCAGTGCCTCGCGCACAGGGGTGCGCCCCATATCCAGGTCGTCGCAAAGTTGCTTGACGCCCAGCTTTTCGCCCGGCTTGTAGTCCAGGTAGACGATTTTGCGTCGAATGGTGTGGTAGGACTGGTCCTGTAGACTCGTTTCCTGCTCGCCGGCGTGCATCGATTCTTCCATAGCGCCTCGCAACTGTTCTATCAAACTCATATGTCAGTTGTTAATTATGCCGCGAATCAGCTCTCCGCGGTGGGTAATTCGGCTGTTGCCTGAGAACTAATGCGGCATCTTAGTCTGTGTTTGCGCAAGGCTGCGCTCAATGTTGCCGTATCATAAGCCGTCGCAAACGTGAAATAGAAAGAAGGAATCCCATATGCAACTGGCAAATATCGTACGCGAGCGCTGGAAAGGCGTTTTGTTCTGCCTGATTATCGCCATTCCCGCGACGTTGCTCGGCAAACAAATTGAGGTGGTCGGCGGTCCGGTGTTTGCCATCCTCTTTGGCATGGTCCTGGCGCTCGTCTTTCCCAAGAATCGTCGCGAACAGCTCGCCGCCGGCGTCACCTATACGTCCAAAAAAGTCTTGCAGTACGCGGTTATCCTGCTTGGCTTTGGCATGAACCTCTCCCAAATCCTGTCCAAGGGCGCCCAGTCGCTGCCGATTATCGTGGCGACGATCTCGACCTCGCTTGTCATCGCCTTTGTGCTCTGCCACGTTATGAACGTGCCGGGCAAGATCGCGACGCTTGTAGGTGTGGGTTCGTCGATTTGCGGCGGTTCGGCCATCGCTGCGACCGCGCCCGTCATCGATGCCGACGATCGCGAGATTGCCCAGGCCATTTCGGTCATCTTCCTGTTTAACGTTATCGCGGCGCTCGTGTTTCCAACGCTCGGCGGCATGCTCGGGCTGACCAACGAGGGTTTTGGCCTGTTTGCCGGCACTGCCATCAACGACACCTCGTCCGTAACGGCTGCGGCGAGCGCTTGGGACAGCATGCATCCCGGCGCCAATGTGCTCGAGAGCGCCACGGTTGTCAAGCTCACCAGGACGCTGGCCATTATTCCCATCACGTTGGTCCTCGCATGCTGGCAGATGTATCTGGCGCGCAAGGCTGGCGGCGACGCCAAAAGCACGTTCTCTCTTAAACGCGCGTTTCCCATGTTTGTGCTGTTTTTTGTGCTGGCGAGTGTGATCACTACGGTGCTTCAGCTTCCTGCATCCATTACGGCGCCCATCAAGGAGCTGTCGAAGTTCTTTATTGTGATGGCCATGGCGGCTATTGGTTTTAATACCGATATCGTCGAGCTGGTCAAAAAGGGCGGCAAGCCCATCGCATTGGGCTTTTGCTGCTGGATTGGCATTGCGTGCATGAGTTTGGGAATGCAACACGTACTGGGAATCTGGTAGAGAAGTAGCTTGTTTGCGTGCTGCGTGCTGGTGAGCGCATGCCTGCGGTGGAGCGATAGGAGCTCTTGCGGGTATGGCTTGTCCGCAGGTTTATAAGTCCCGAAGAGCTCTTATCGCCCCGCCAGGATGGCGATGCGGGGCAACACCTATACTCGCAGGACGGCGCTTTCTACCCTATAGTGTTTGATGAGCAATATCGTTCAATTTTGAAACACTCGGTCGTGCGACCGCCGGCGGTTGCACGTCGCTGCAGACAGGGGCAAATCATGGATAGCGATGCCAAGCTGAACATCTTGACCGATGCCCTGGCTGCTGCCGGGGCATCGGCATTGGCAATCGATGCGCGTGGAGACGTCGCGATCTCGACCATGAATGACGCGGCGCTCGAGCGGGATGTGGCGGCTTTTGTCGCTGAGCGCCTCGACCGTATAGGAGACGGCGCGCGTCTTGTTATGGGGCGTGCGGGTACGCGCCTGAGCCTGACCGTTCGCCCCACCGACAAAGAGGGCGGGGGCCTTTGGGTGGTCGTGGCGCGTGAGGTGCGCGGTGCCGCGGCGCATGCGGGCATCGAGTGGCTCAACGCCGACGAAGTTGAGGCCCGCTACGAATCGAGCGCGTACGGCATCGTTGAGGGTGCCGCTGCGGTGGCTGCACCGGTTGCCGAGAGCTACGCGCGCGGTGTGCCCCTTATGCTCGAGGGCGAGCTGGGAGCGGGTCAGGTCGAGATTGCCAAGCGCCTCTATCTGGACGGTCCTTTTGCCGATCAGCCCTTTGTTTCCGTTGCGCTCGATGAGCTCACCGAGCGCGGTTGGCGCCATGTGCTCAAAAGCGCCGAATCGCCGTTGTTCCAAATGGGGCTGACCCTTTGCATTGAGGGCTGGAACGCGGTTGGCCCCCAGCGCCTCCGCGAGCTTGTCTCCACGATGACCGACACCGCGTTGGCGACGCGCTGCCATGTGGTGCTGACGGCGAATGACATGCCGGGCGGCGGCGAAAGTGATCAAGCCGCCTTTGTGACCGAGCGCTTCGCCTGTGCGGTGAGCGTGGCGCCGGCAATCGCCGAGCAGGGAGCCGCGTCGACGAAGGCTGCGCGCTATTTGGAATATCTCGCTGATGCATTTGGGACGGCAGCGCCCACGCTGTCTGTCGCGGCGACGAAGACGCTCGATGCTTACCGCTGGCCGCGCAATTATCTGCAGCTCCGCGAGGTCTCGGAACGACTGTATATATTGGTGGGGGCGGGCACGGTGGACCGCGCTGTGGCGGAGGAAGTGCTCGCCCAAGAGGACGTGATTAAGACCGCAACCTTTGGCGCCCCGACGCTCGAAAGTGACCTGTATATCCTGCGACCGCTGGCCGATACCGAGCGAGATATCGCGCATCTGGTTGTAGACCATCTCCACGGTAACCGAACCCGTGCGGCGGAGGTGCTGGGCATAAGCCGTACAACGCTGTGGCGCTTGCTGAAGGACGATGACCGTTGAGCGAGGCGCCCGTGACCGCGCGCGACGCGTGTGCTACAGTCCAAAGCGTTATTGTTTCGATTTGGTTACGGCGTGCGAGGGCATATGGCTGAGACTTCAAAACCGAGCCGCAGAAGGCGGAGCGCCGCGCCGGTTAACCGACGCACGACATCGGTGACGTGGGGCAAACACGCCTCGGGGTTTGATGGCTCGTTCAAGCGCACTAAATACGGCTATCCTTCGGCAAGCGCCCGCTTGGCAATGCAGGCAGAGTCCTC
>JAXKFZ010000033.1:0-4352 GCA_036550635.1 Collinsella sp.
CACGATAGCGCAGGAACGGCGTGGTGTGGAGCGCGTTTGCCCAGTTCAAAAAGAATGCGGATGCCGAGTGAGTGGGCGGTGCGGGCTGCGAACAGGCTATGAGCTGGGCGCAGAGACCGGCTCCCATGCAATAAACGCCCAGCGAACCTTACGGATATGGTCGAGCATATAGCGCCCCTGCGGCACGCCCTTGGAGCCCGGCTCACCGGCATGGGGATTCTCGATCATGTGCTGGGCGATGTAGTCGCGCAGACGGTCGACCTTATCCTCGTTGCCATGCTCAAGCATGCGGGAAAAGTCCGCCACGCCCGCTTCAAGGCTGTCGAAGGTATCGCGACGCGGCGATTCAAAGTACGTGACCTGCGGCAGGGCACCCATTTGAATGAGGATGTTGAAGGCGTACACAAAGCCATTACTGCAGGTAACCGAGGCGCCGATAGCGTTCATCAGGTGCAGGTCATAGCGCGGGCTGGAGTTGGCGACCATCGTGACAGCGCAACGCCGACGAGCCGTACGGTCAAGCTTGACAAGTGCGCCTTTTAGGTTGGTCGTGGTGACAGAGCGACTGGCAAAGGCAACATCTACCGCTTTCGCGACCGGTCCAACCAAATTCCAGTCATCATCCCAGGCAAGCTCAAGCGGCGTAATGTGGCCTTCAAGCCCGTAATACTCAATACCAGCATCAAGGGTGCCCAGCATAGCAGGAGAGAAATCAGCCGCAATCACAGGATGCCCGGCTTGCGCAAGCGGAATAGCAATCGACCCAGCCCCACACCCCATATCAAGCACCGACTCACCAGGCTGGAGCGCCAACAGCTTCATAAAATCCCGGGCATACGGAGCAGTCTCAAGCGGCCGAAAATGCCGAGCCCTTTTATCCCACTCAAAAGAATCATCAGCCCGTCGCCGACCAGCTTGCAGGCGCATCCATTCGCCATTCCAATCCGCAGCAAGCAGCTCAGAACGATTTTCCCCATCAACCACGGGCCAACCTCCTAGCAACAAAAAAGCGACTCCTCCCAAAAGAAGAGCCGCAACCAGCATATATCAGAAAGAACCGATCCAACGCCAAACCGCCCTCACAACCAAGGCGGGCAGGAGCGAAGCGACTGCCATACGGGATAGAACTCAACTGAGGTCCCGTTGTGCGGGAGCCCCGGGGAGGGCAAATATATAAGGTCGATCGCGAGTTCCGCACGAGCCGGAGAGCACTTAATGTGCTCTCCGTGCGAGTCAGGACTGTCCGAGCAGGCGACCTTATATATTTGCCCTCCCCGGGGCTCCTCGCCCGAACCCCTCAGCTAGTTCTTCAGCGAGTTCAGCGGCGCCGGGAATCGACCACCGCGGTGGGCAAGCACGGTGCCGGCGTTGGGGTTCACCGGCATAATGGGTGCACGGCCGAACAGGCCGCCGTACTCGACGCAGTCGCCCACGCCCTTGCCAATGGCGGGAATCACGCGGACGGCCGTGGTCTTGTTGTTGATGACGCCGATGGCCATCTCGTCGGCGATGATGCCGGCGATGGTCTCAACCGGGGTGTCGCCGGGGATGGCAATCATGTCCAGGCCAACGGAGCACACGCAGGTCATGGCCTCGAGCTTCTCGAGCGAAAGCGCGCCGGCCTCGACGGCGGCGATCATGCCGGCATCCTCGGACACGGGGATGAAAGCGCCGGAGAGACCGCCCACGCTGGAGCTGGCCATGACGCCGCCCTTCTTGACGGCATCGTTGAGCATGGCGAGCGCGCAGGTCGTGCCGGGGCCACCGCAGGTGCCCACGCCGATGATCTCGAGGATGCGCGCGACAGAGTCGCCAATGGCAGGCGTAGGTGCCAGCGACAGGTCGACAATGCCCTTCTCGACACCCAGGCGATGGGCGGCCTCGCGGCTCATGAGCTCGCCGGCGCGGGTGATCTTAAAGGCGGTCTGCTTGATTTTCTCGGCAACCTCCATCATCGAGGCGGAGTCGGGGAGCGTCTCCAAGGCAGCAGCCATAACGCCGGGGCCCGAGACGCCAACGTTGATGACGGCGTCGGCCTCGCCACCGCCGTGGACGGCGCCCGCCATAAACGGGGAGTCCTCGACCATATTGGCAAAGCAGACAAACTTGGAGGCGCCGACGGAATCCTGGTCGGCCGTGAGTTTAGCAGCATCGATGATGGTCTGCGCAGCCATGAGTACGGCGTCCATGTTGATGCCGGCACGCAGGCTGGCGACGTTGACGCTGGAGCAGACGCGACTCGTGGTGGCGAGCGCCTGCGGGATGGACTGGATGACGCGGCGGTCGGCGTCGCCGATGCTCTTCTGGACGAGTGCGGAGAAGCCACCCAGGTAGTCGATGCCGAGGGTCTCGGCCGCGCGGTCGAGGGCATGCGCGATGGGGGTGAGGTCCTCATCCTTGCAGCAAGCGGCGATCTGCGCCACCGGGGTGACGGAGACGCGCTTGTTGACGATGGGGATACCGTACTCGCGCTCGAGGTTCTCGGCGGTCTCGACCAAGTGCTCAGCCGTGTGCGTCACGTGGTCGTAGATCTTCGTGCACATGCGGTCGAGGTTCTCGTCACCGCAACCCATGAGCGAAACACCCATGGTGATGGTCCTGATGTCGAGGTTCTGCTCCTCAACCATGCCGCGGGTTTCCGCGATTTCTGCAGGCGTGATCGCCATCCTTGCGCTCCTATCTGCCAAAACGAGCATAGTCTTATCTATTCTAACGTGCCGCACGTGCCAAGTGGCGCATGCGTCACGTTTTGGTGCTCGGTTGTTTCCGTTGTGTTACTGCCCAAAGACCTCTTCGGCGATGCGCGCGCTCTCGGCGGCATCCTTGGCGTAGTAGTCCGCGCCGATCTGCTTGGCGTATTCGGGGGTGAGTACGGCGCCGCCTACGATGATCTTGACGCCTGGCACCTCGGCATGAAGCAGCTTGATGGTCTCCTCCATGGCGACGACCGTGGTAGTCATAAGCGCCGAGAGACCGACGAGCTTGATGTCACGCTCCTGTACGGTCTTGAGTACCTCTTGTGGGTCGACGTCGCGGCCTAGGTCAAAGACGGTGTAGCCGTAGTTGTCGAGCAGCATCTTGACGATGTTCTTACCGATGTCGTGGATGTCGCCCTTGACGGTGGCCACGCAGATCTTGCCCTTGTCGGCAATCTCGCCGGCGGGCATCAGGCGCTTGATGGTGTCAAAGCCCACGCGTGCGGCCTCGGCCGAGGCCATGAGCTGCGGCAAGAAGAACTTGCCCTGGTCAAAGAGGACGCCAACCTCGTCGAGGGCGGGGATAAAGTGATTGTTGATGAGGTCCATGGCGTCGTGATCTGCCAGCAGACGCTCGGTCTCGGCCGCGATCTCGCCTTTGCGGCCCGAGACGACCATGCGACGGATCGGGTCGTCGTTTCCGTCGGTGCCGGCGGTGCCAGCAGCGGGCGCGGCGTCGGTCGATACCGCCTGGGCCGCCGCCGGGTTAGCGGCGATCTTGTACGGATCGGTCCAGCCGGCGTAGCGCTCGATGTATCCGGTCGAGCCCTCGTCCTCAACGCTCAAGACGCGATAGCTGTAGACGGTATCCATAAAGCGCTTGGAACCCGGGTTCATGATGGGGGCGTCCAGACCTGCACCAAAGGCGGCGGCCAAAAAGACCGAGCCCAGCAGCGGGCGGGCAGGCAGGCCAAAGCTGATGTTCGACACGCCGAGTGCGCATTTGACGCCCAGGCGCTCCTTGCACAGGGACATGGCGCGCAGGATCTGTTCGGCCTGGCGTTGATTGGTCGAGGCGGTCATGACCAGACAGTCGATGAGGATGCGGTCCGGGCCGATGCCGTAGCGGGCGGCCTCGGCCACGATGCGCTCGGCGATGGCGAAGCGGGCCTCGGCGGTATCGGGGATGCCGCCTTCGTCGAGCGTAAGGCCGACAACGTTGGTGCCGTAGTGGGCGACCAGCGGAAAGATCTCATCCATGATCTGCTGCTTGCCATTGACCGAGTTGATGATGGGCTTGCCGGCGTAGCGGCGCACGGCGGCCTCGACAGCGGCGGGATCGGTGGAGTCGATCTGCAGCGGCAGCAGCGTGGAGCCCTGGAGCTGCTCGGTGGCCTGTTGGATGATCTTGACCTCGTCGATCTCGGGCAGGCCGACGTTGACGTCCAGGATGTCGGCGCCCTGTTCCTGCTGGCTGATGCCCTGGCTCACGACGTAGTCCAGGTCGCCGTCGCGCAGGGCCTGCTGCAGGCGCTTTTTGCCGGTGGGGTTGATGCGCTCGCCGATGACGGCGATCTTGTGGCCGTCGCAGGGAAGGTCCACGACCGTTTGGGCGCTCGTGACCGACATGCTGGGCTTGCGGCGGCGCGGGCTGGG
>JAXKFZ010000225.1:0-2568 GCA_036550635.1 Collinsella sp.
TGAGTAGTAAGCCTTCCTGGTACTAACAGTCAGCAAATTCTGGTACTGCGAATCAGCCAATTACGGTACCGCCATAGAATCCGTCGCAAGCATCCAATCCGGGATGCGATAGACGGAAAGGAATCACTATGGCGAAGATGAAGAAGGTCCTCCTGATGCTCCTGAGAGGAGGGAGCAGCCAAGATGACGTCGCAGCCGCCCTGCACGTGAGCAAGCGCGACGTCTCCTCGGCCGCCAAGGCGATCAAGGAGCACGGGCTCACCTACGACGAGGTGTCAGGCATGGACCCGTCCGCCGTCGACGACACATTCTTCCCCAAAGAAGTACGCGGCAGGAAGAAGAACACCGCCTACCTGCAGCCCGACATGCGGGCCTACGTCGAGCGCAAGAAGAGGTGCCGCAAACTCGTCGTGAAGCAGTTCTGGCAGGAGTACTGCTCGTCTGCCGCAGAGTGCGAGAAGCTCGCCTACTCCTACCAGAGTTTCTGCGAGCAGTTCTCCGACGAGGCAGAGAAGCTCGGCGCGACGCAGCACTTCAAGCACGCCCCCGGCGAGAAGGCCTACGTGGACTGGGCAGGCGACGCCGCCAAGCTCACCGACAAGATAACGGGCAAGGCGACGAAGGTGCACGTGCTCGTCGTCTCGCTGCCGTTCTCGGGCCGCTTCTGGGCGCGCGGCTTCGCCGACATGCGCCAGCAGTCCTGGCTCGAGGGCCACATGTCGGCCTTCGAGGAGTTCGGCGGCGTGCCCCGCATGCTCGTCCCGGACAACTGCGCCACGGCGACAGACCGCGGATCGCTGTACGAGACGCTGCTGAACAAGGACTACGAGCGCTTCGCAGAGCACTACGGCTGTGCCGTCGTCCCCGCCCGCGTGCGCAAGCCGCGCGACAAGAGCACCGCCGAGGGGACCGTCGACCTCGTCGAGAAGTGGGTGATCGCCCCGTCCTCGGAGATGCGCTTCTACACGCTCGACGAGTTCAACGAGTTCTGCGCGCAGCGCGTCGGGTGGCTCAACAGCCGCCCGTTCTCGGCGAAGGAAGGGTCGCGCTCGTCGCTGTTCGACGAAGAGGAGGCCGGCCAGCTCATGCCGCTGCCGGCAGAGCGCTACGAGATGTGCAGGTGGTGCTACCCCAAGGTGTCGCCGGACTACCACGCCACCATAGACTACATGCACTACTCGGTGCCGCACTCCCTAATCGGCCGCACCTTGGAGGCGAAGGTCACGGCCTCCAAGGTGATCGTCTACGACAACGGCGAGCCCGTCTGCGAGCATGTGCGCCTGACCGGCAGGAAGGGGCAGTACGACACTTTCGACGAGCACATGCCGGCAAACCACCGGGACGCCGGCTCGCCGTGGTCTGACGAGCGCTTCCTGTCATGGGCCGCCAAGATCGGCCCGGAGACCGAGCTCGCCATAGCGCGCGTGCTCGACAGCAGGAAGATCGTAGAGCAGGCGTTCGTCCCCTGCCGCAACATACTGGGCCTCTCGAAAAGGTACACCCCGCAGCTGCTCGAGGCCGCGTGCGCCCAGGTCAACGCACTTTGCGCGGTTGCCAGCTACACCGGCGTGAAGAACGCGATTCTCTCCATCAAGGCGCAGCGGGACAGTGCCAGGGCAGCTGGCGCCTGCGCCGCTGCCGCCGCCGAGGGGCCTGCGCAGATCGTCGACCGCGCGGCGCATGCGGGCCGTTTGCGCGGCGCGGACGCCTATCGCAGGAAGGGAGGCGGCGATGCTGACTGAGGAGCATTTCGACCTGTTCAAGAAGTTCAGGGTCAGGGCCATGGGCGAGAAGCTGAGGGAGATGGTCGACGACCCCGCCTACGACGACATGACGTTCGAGGACAAGATGGTCGAGCTCCTGGATGCCGAGGCAGCGGCGCGTAAGGAGCGCAAGATCGCCAAGCTCAACCGCGAGGCGGGGTTCAAGATCCCTACGGCCTGCGTGGAAGACGTCGTCTACCTGCCTGGCAGAAAGCTCAGCCGCGACCGCGTCGCGCGCTACGCCGGGTGCAAGTGGGTTGAGGACAACGAGGTGCTCGTCATCATCTCGAAGACCGGCTGCGGGAAGAGCTACCTGTGCCAGGCACTGGGCAACTCCGCGTGCCGTCATCTCCACCGCGTCTCCTACACGCGCATGGCGGACATGTTCATGGAGCTCAACCGCGCGAGGGCGTGCGCCGACGGCTCGTACTTCGAGAAGATGGACGAGCTCAAGACCGTGAAGCTGCTGATCGTCGACGACTTCATGACCACGCCGATCAGCACCCAAGACGCGGTGGACCTGTTCGAGATCATGGAAGCGCGCGAGGGGAAGCAGGCGACGCTCATCGCCTCGCAGCTGGAGCCCGAAGAGTGGTACCTCCGCATCGAAGGCGAACTGATGGCGGACTCCATCCTAAACCGCATTGCCACGGCTTCTAGATACATGGACATCGAGGGGCCGAACATGCGCGAGTACTTCGCGAAGCAGAAGAAAGACGAGGAGAGTGGCTAGCCAGTACCGTAATTAGCCGATTTGCGGTACCGTTTTTCTCTGGCTGACGGTACCGCAAAAGGCTACTAGCCA
>JAXKFZ010000226.1:0-9814 GCA_036550635.1 Collinsella sp.
ACGATTGACCTTGGCGTGCTTTCGACCACCATCTGCGGCCTTTCGTTCCCGTGGCTCTACATTGTCTTTTGCTGGCTGATGATCGCCGGTCTTTCTAATGCCGTGAACCTGACCGATGGCCTTGACGGTCTTGCTGGCGGCACCTCCATGATTGCCATGCTCGCCATGGCTGCCATGGCGTTTTTGCACGGAGACGTGAACCTGTCCATCTTCTGCACCGCGTGTGCCGGTGCCTGCTTGGGCTTTCTGTGGTTCAACTGCTATCCGGCGAGCATCTTTATGGGCGATACCGGCTCGCTTGCCCTAGGCGCCGCGTTTGCCTGCACGTCCATCATGACCAACACCGAGGTCGTCTCCCTCATCATCGGCGGCCTGTTTATCGTTGAGACCCTGTCGGTCATGATTCAGGTTGTCTACTTCCACTTTACGCACAAGCGCGTCTTCCTTATGGCGCCCATCCATCATCATTTCGAAAAGAAGGGCTGGGCCGAGACCAAGGTCGTCATCCGTTTTTGGATTATCGCTGCTGCCTTTGGTGCCGTTGGCCTTGCCCTGTTCTTCCAGTTGGGATAGTGGTCTTTCATGCCTCTTGCTGATGTCTTTAGCCTGCTCGTTTTGGGTCAGGGCAAATCCGGTCTCGATGTCGCCCGCTGGGCGCTGGCACATCCCGAGCGCGTAAGTGCCGTTACCGTGTATGGCGGTGGCACCTCTGAACCCAATGACGCCACGCGTGCGCTCGAGGCTGCTGGTGCGTCGTTTGTCTATGGGACCGAACAGGTCGAGGGCGCCTATGACGTATGCGTGACGTGCCCGGGCATCTCGGAGTTCTCGGGCTTCTTTAAGGCCGGGCGCGAGCATGCCGCCCAGATTATGGGTGAGCCCGAGTTTGCCTATCGCCTGTCGCCCGATAACTGGATTGCCATCACGGGCACCAACGGCAAGACGACCACCACGTCGCTGGCTGATTATCTGCTTAAGGCTGCCGGCGAGGCCAGCGTTGCTGTCGGCAACATCGGCGAGCCGCCGGTCAACGAGATTGACGGCCGAGCCCACAACGAGTGGTTTGTGGCTGAGCTCTCGAGCTATCAGATTGCTACGACAACCGAGCTCCACCCCCGCGTGGCGGTGCTGCTCAACATCACTCCCGACCACTTGGGCTGGCATAAGAGCCATAAGAACTACGCGCTTGCCAAGATCAAACTGTTTGACAATATGGTCGATGACGATCTGGCGGTTGTCGACGTCGAAGACGCCGGCATTCACGAGTTCGATGAGTACATCTACACGCCGGGTCGTCGCATCTGCAAGGTTGCCTTTGACGAGCCTGAGGGCGAGGATGCCGCCTTTGTGCGCGACGGCAAGATGGTCGTGCGCCTGAAGGGCGTCGAGACCCCGCTCATCGCTACATCCGAGCTCAAGATCTCGGGCCATCACAATGTTATCAATGCCCTGTGCGCCGCCACGGCTGCCTTGGCGGTCGGTGCCGATGTCGATGGTGTCTGCCGCGGTCTTGCCTCGTTCCAGCCGCTCGAGCACCGCGTGGAGCCGTGTGGCGAGATTGACGGCGTGCGCTACGTCAACGATTCCAAGGCGACCAACACCGATGCGGTCGAGAAGGCACTGACGGCATTTCCCGATGACGACGTGATCTTGCTGCTCGGCGGCCACGATAAGGGCACGCCGCTCACGGACTTCGCGCGCGTTGTTATGGATAACGTACGCTCGGTCGTCTGCTTTGGCGATGCGCGCGAGCGTTTCACCGCCGCTATGGACGAGGCCGATGTCGACGGCGATGTGGATATCGCCCAGGCGAATGACCTGCGCGATGCCGTGGACGTCGCCCGTTCGCTGTCGAGCCGTGGCGACGTGATCTTACTTTCTCCTGCCTGCTCTTCGTTCGATGAGTTCTCGGGCTATGAGGAGCGCGGCCGCGTGTTTAAGGACTATGTGGCCCAGCTTGCCGCTGCGGCGAAATCGCAAATGGAATAGGGGTTGCCGGTGAGAGAGGAGAGCCCCCGACAAGGTATGAGGAGGCCCGACTCGGACCGTGCTTCCTCACGTCGCACCACACCGCGTTCCAGCCGCGGCGGGCAGTCGTTTAGCGAACGCTATATTGCCGGCGTTCCCGCCCGTATCATGCGCCCCCGTTTGATATTCATGGCCTGCTTGTTTACCTTGGTATGCTTTGGCCTGCTGATGGTGTACTCGGCGTCTTCGGTCGAGGCGCTGCACGAGAATGGCTCGGCGACGTTTTTTCTGGGTCGACAGGCCGCGTTTGCCGTGGTCGGTGTTCTGGCGCTGATTGCCATCGTGCGCGTTTTGCCGGACAGCTGGTTTGGGGAGGATGTGCTCAGGATCTTCCTTATCGGCATGATAGGGCTACTGCTTCTGGTGTTCTTGGTGGGCAGCGGCAGCCGTGGCGCCACGCGCTGGCTTAACATCGCCGGTATTCAGTTCCAGCCTTCCGAGTTTTTAAAGCCATTTGCCATTGCGTATTCGGCCATCATGCTTGATCGCTTCTTTTCGCCCGGTGGCAACATCAACGAATTCCTTCGCAAGATGGGCATCTACCTGGGCATTTCGCTCTTTCTGATCTTTATCCAGCCCGATTTCGGTACTGTCCTGATCATCCTGTTGACCCTCATGTGCATGGCGTTGTTTGCGGGTCTCGACCCCAGATTTATCATCGGCGTGCTAATCTTCGGCATTCTCGTGATCGTGATTGCGCTTGTCGCAGAGCCGTACCGTATGGTGCGTATTCAGGTTGCCTTGAACCCTTGGGCCGACGAGTATGGTGACGGCTATCAGGCCACGCTTGCCATTATGGCCTTTGCCTCGGGCGGTCTGTTCGGCCGTGGCATCGGCAACTCAACCATGAAGTACTCGTATCTGCCCGAGGCGCACAATGACTACATCCTGGCCATCATTGGCGAGGAAGTCGGTTTTGTCGGAACCGTGCTGTTCTTCTTGGTGTTTGCGATGCTGATCTACTCGGCGTTTCGCATTGCCGAGCAGGCGACCGATCGCCGGGGCGCGCTTATGGCGTCTGGCTCCGCGGTCATTCTCGCAGTGCAGTTTTTGATTAACGCGCTGGGCATCCTCAACGTGTTTCCCATGACGGGCAAACCGTTGCCGTTTATTAGCTACGGCGGTTCGTCGATTATTGTGTCGCTCATGCTTGCCGGGTTGATCCTGCGCGTTTCGTACGAGAGCGCCCGCCGCGATGAGTATGACCGCCGCCGCGAGAGCTTTGCCGTTATGGATGAGAGTACCGCCGGCGTGCCCCACGTGCGCGGCGAGCGATCTTCGCGTAACGGTTTTACCGTCCTGGATGGCTCTGCGACCGAGCCGGCAGCCCGCCCGCGTCAGCGAACGGCGCCGCAAGGTCGTCCTCAGCGCCCCAGCCCTCGCAACGCGGGCGGCGGATATAATCGAATCGATTTGAACTCGGACCCGTCGGCGCGTCTGCGTACCGACGACCAGGGACCGCGTGTACGAAGGGACTACCATGACCGATAAAATGACCGTTGCTATTGCAGCCGGCGGCACGGCCGGGCACATCAACCCCGCGCTCGCCTTGGCCGAAGAGCTGCGTGACCGTGGCCACCACGTTGTGTTCGTGGGCCAGTCGCGCAAGCTCGAGGGTCGTCTGGTCCCCGAGGCTGGGTTTGATTTTGTGCCCATTACGGTCACGGGCTTCGACCGCTCCCGTCCTTGGACGGCGCTGACCTCGCTGTGGCGTGTCAACAAAGCCAAGCGTGCGCTCGCCAGTCATTTCTCAAAGGTCGGCAAGCCCGATGCCGCCATTGGTTTTGGTGCCTATGTCGAGGTTCCGCTGCTGGGGTGGTGCAAGGGCGCGGGCGTTCCGTATCTGCTGCATGAGCAGAACTCTGTTCCGGGCCTGGCCAACAAGATGATGAACTCCCACGCCGCCCGCGTGTGCATCTCGGTGCCGGCAGCGCGTTCGGTCTTTGAGCGCGAAGGTGACCCTGACCACGTGCTCATGACCGGCAACCCCGTACGTCGCTCGGTGATCGAGGGCGATCGCGCTCGCGGCCGCAAGGCACTTGGCGTTCCCGAGGACGCTACGCTGCTGCTCGTCTTTGGCGGTTCACTTGGCGCCCAGCACCTCAACGAGCGTGTGGCTTCGCTCAAAAACGAGCTGCTTTCGCGCAAGAACCTCTATGTGTTGCATTCGACGGGTGCCGACGGCTTTGAGGAGACCGAGCGCGCTTTGGCGCTGACGCCCGAGGAGGCGAAGCGTTACCGCGTCCAGCCTTACATCGACAATATGGGCGATATGCTGGCTGCTGCCGATTTGGTGCTCTCGCGTTCGGGCGCATCGAGCGTGGCCGAGATCGCTGCACTCGCCGTGCCTTCGGTGCTCGTGCCGTACCCGCATGCGACGGCCGACCACCAAACCACCAATGCCCGTTATCTGGTCGACGCTGGGGCCGGCGTGCTCTGCGCCGATGCCGATATCGACGGTTCTGCCTTTGCCGATGAACTGCTGCACCTGGTCGATGACGCGGCGGCGCGCGACGCCATGCGTCAGGCGGCGCGTGGTCTGGCTCAGGATAGGGCCGCCGCTCTTCTGGCGGATGCGGTAGAGGGTTTGCGTTAGTTAGACGGGATATCGTCGGTCGCCCTCGCGCTGATGCGGTAGGTGCGGTACAGTTAACGGGTTACAGGCAGTGTTTACGCAAGGAGTACACGAGCACATGGCTGATTCCCAGACTGCAACCTCCGCGCCCGAGTTTAAGAGCGCCCACTTTATCGGTATCGGCGGCGCCGGCATGAGCGGCATCGCCCTCGTTCTTCACGAGCGCGGTTATGCCGTTACCGGCTCCGACCTTAAGACGTCACGTTATATCCGCCAGCTTACCCGCGCTGGTGTGAAGGTGCATGTGGGCCATGAGGCCGCCACGATCGACGAGGTCAAGCCCGACGTGGTTGTTGTCTCCACCGCTATTCCGGAGTCCAACCCTGAACTCGTGCGCGCTCGCGAGCTTGGTATTCCCGTGTGGCCCCGTGCCAAGATGCTCTCTGCTTTGGGCCACGGCTACACCACCGTCGCTGTTGCCGGCACGCATGGCAAGACCACCACGTCTTCGATGTGCGCCACCATGCTCGACCGCATGGGTCTGGATCCGAGCTTCTTGATCGGTGGCATCGTCGAGGGCTATGACACGAACGGCAAGAACGGCTCGGGCGACTACTTTGTCGCTGAGGCCGACGAGTCCGACAGCTCCTTCCTGTTCCTGAACCCCAACGTGGTCATCGTGACCAACGTCGAGGCCGACCACCTCGATCACTACTCGGGTATCGAGGAGATCGAGGCAACTTTCGCCAAATTCATGAGCCTGGTGGGCGAGGACGGCACCGTCATCGTCTGCGGTGAGGACCCGCATCTGGTCGAGCTCGCCAAGTCGACGGGTCGTCACGTGCTTTCCTACGGCTTTGCCGAGAGCAACGACATCGTCTGCATGCACCCGGATGTCAAGGGCATCCAGAGCGATTTTATCGTTCGCTTTGAGGACGGCACTGAGCACGCTGTGGAGATCAAGAGCAATCCCGGTCGCCACAACATGCTCAACGCCACGGCGGTGCTCACCGTCGCCCATGTCCTGGGCCTTGACATCGACGCCGCCGCCAAGGCGCTCTCGAGCTTTGAGGGCGTCCGCCGTCGCTTTACCCACGTGGGCGATATCGATGGCATCACCGTGGTCGATGATTACGGCCATCACCCCACCGAGATCAAGGCGACGCTTGCTGCTGCTTCGTCGCTGGGCTACAAGCACGTCGACGTCGTGTTCCAGCCGCACCGCTATTCGCGCCTGCAGGCCCTGTGCGACGACTTTGCCGATGCATTTGCCAATGCCGATAAACTGCTGCTGATTGATGTGTTCTCGGCTGGCGAGATGCCCATTCCGGGTGTCACCTCTAAGATGCTCGCCGATACCGTGCGCGCCAAGCATCCTGGCAAGGAGGTCGTGTACTGCTCCAGCCGTCTTGAGCTCAATCAGGAGCTCGAGCAGATGGTGGGCGAGGGCGACCTGCTGCTCACTATGGGTGCTGGTGACGTTACGACCGTCGGCCCCGAGTTCATTGAGTATCTGACTGCCAAGAAAGACGCTTAAGTCTAATGGGTCTGTTTAACGCCGTCATGGCGCTCTCGGGCATGATCGACACGGATGTGATCGAGGACGAGCGCCTTGCGCGTCATACGAGCTATCGTATCGGCGGCAAGGCCGACCTCTTTGTGACGTGCCATAGCTATCATGCCCTCCGCCGCGCCGTGGCGGTGCTCGATCGCGAGCAGGTGCCGTGGGTCATCATCGGCAAGGGCTCCAATCTGCTGGTTGCCGATGGCGGTTATCGCGGCGCCGTCATTTCGCTCGGACGTGAGTTTCAGCGCACGGTTGTTGCCGATGACGGTTGTACGCTGACGGTCGGTGCGGGCGTGATGTTTGCGCGCCTGGTCAACGATGCCCTGTCGCGTAGCCTCTCGGGCCTTGAGTTTGCCGTTGGCATCCCTGGTTCGGTTGGCGGTGCGATATCTATGAATGCCGGCACACGGACCGAGTGGATTGGCTCGCTGGTTGAGGATGTCGTAACGTTTGACCCGGCATCCGGTATCAAACATTATGCGGGGTCCGAGATCACTTGGGGCTACCGCGAATGTAGCCTTCCCCGCAATGAGATCATCCTCGAGTGCGTGCTCAAGCTTAAACTGGCGCCCAAGGCCGACATTCGCGAGCGCATGGAGCGGTACCTGACGAGGCGCAAGCGTACACAGCCCATGGGTCGCGCATCCTGCGGGTCGGTCTTTCGCAACCCGCCCGATGCGAGCGTGGGCAAGCTTATCGAGGATTGTGGATTAAAGGGTTTTTCGATTGGCGGCGCGGAAGTTTCGCCCGTTCACGCTAATTTTATCGTTAATAACGGAACTGCCTCGGCCGATGACGTTGCCGCGGTTATCAGACATGTGCACGGAAAGGTGAGGGAGGCGTATGGCATCGAGCTCAGACCGGAAGTTAAATTCCTCGGCTTCTAGAGCATCGAAACCCACCTTCCGCCGCGCCGGAGGGCGTTCCGGCGCGCCTGCCAAACCTCAACGCAATACCGTCGCGCACTCTAAGTCTGTCGGGCATGCTCGACAGACCAGTCGTCCGGTCGTCGGCTCGCAGCTCGGTAATCGTCCGGCCGCAAAAAAGTCCTCGCGTCCCTCGGTGACGTCAAAGCCTGTTATGGGCGCCAAGCCTGCCCGTCCCATGGCAACTCCTAAGCCACCGACGGGAACTAAAACGCTGCGTCCGGGTCGCACGCTGGGCGCATCGAAACCGCGCTCGCTGACATCGGTGCCGGCTACCGCCAAGAAGCCTTCGGGTAAAAAAGGCGTCAACCCGTTGTCTTCACTTGGGGCGATGGCAAATAAAACATCAGACGCCGCTTCTGTCGTTACAGGCAAAGGCAAAATCGTGGGCGGCGTTCTGGCCGTCTTGGCCGTGCTCGTCGTCGTTGCCATCGTGGTGATTAACTCTGGATTGTTTACCGCCACTGATATTCAGATTCAAGGCAGCGAGCATGTGACGAAGCACGATGCTATCCAGCTGATCGATTTGCCCGAGGGAACGTCGCTTTTTAACGTCGATCCCGACCAGATTACCGAGGACCTCAAGCAGAACCCGTGGGTCTCGGGCGTGGATGTTCAGCGTCAGTTCCCGCATACGCTCATCATTACGCCTATGGAGCGCAAGGTCATCGCAATTGCCTATATCAGTTCCGATGACCTTGCCTGGGCCATCGGGGATGATGACACCTGGATCGCCCCACTGTCGACGTCGGTCGAAGTGGACGACCAAGGCAACGTCATCACGACAGGGCAGGGCTCAAATACCCTGACCGGCATCGATGCCGCACTGGCGCTCGCTAAGCACTATGGCGCGGTGTTGCTGACTGATGTCTCGGCGGATGTCGCTCCAGTTTCCGGCCAGGCGGTGAGCTCCAAGGCCGTTAAGGCCGGCCTGGATTATGTGCGTGGTTTTTCGAGCGAGTTCTTGGGACAAGTCAAGGATATTTCCACGCCTTCGGTCGAAGCCATCTCGGCAAACCTCAATAACGGCATTGAGGTGTCGCTGGGCGATTCGGACGATATCGCCAAGAAGGAACGCGTAGTCACCAAGTTGCTTTCGCAGGTAGAGGGCGTAACGTATATCAATGTGCGCTCTCCGGGCAACTACACATTTAGGAATGCTCCGACCTCATAGCGCTGGTTGATGCTTTGTTGAGTGGCCATACCACGCCGTTTATCTGGTTTGTTTGGTTTTCACGGTCAATTATTTGACTGATACGTTCATAATGTGCAACCATAATACGGTTTACCTTTGCATTTACTTTCAACCTGAAGGTTAATGTGCGCAGGGGTCGACCCATGCTATGGCTATAACCTTTGTTCGGAGGACCGACATGCACGAGACAGAGATCAACAACTACCTTGCCGTCATTAAGGTGGTCGGCGTCGGCGGCGGCGGTACCAACGCGGTCAATCGAATGATCGAAGAGGGCATCCGCGGCGTCGAGTTTGTTGCCATCAACACCGATGCTCAGGCACTCGCGATCTCTGATGCCGATATCAAGGTGCACATCGGCACCGACCTTACCCGCGGCCTGGGCGCCGGCGCCAACCCCGAGGTTGGCCGCAAGGCTGCCGATGAGTCCCGCGACGACATTGCCGAGGCGCTCGCTGGCGCCGACATGGTGTTCATCACCTGCGGCGAGGGCGGTGGCACCGGTACCGGCGCTGCTCCCATCGTTGCCGATATCGCGATGAACGAGGTCGGCGCACTGACCGTCGCCGTCGTGACCAAGCCCTTCACCTTCGAGGGCCGCAAGCGCAAGAAGAGCGCCGAGGAGGGCATTAAGACCCTCTCCGATTGCGTCGATACCATGATCGTCATCCCCAACGATAAGCTGCTCGACATCGCCGAGAAGAAGACTACCATGCTCGAGGCCTTCGCGATTGCCGATGGCGTCCTTTCCCAGGGCACCCAGGGCATCACCGACCTCATCACCGTCCCCGGTATCATCAACCTGGACTTCGCCGATGTTAAGACCATCATGAAGCAGGCCGGTACCGCCATGATGGGTATCGGTACCTCTTCTGGGGATACCCGTGCCGTCGACGCTGCCCAGCAGGCCATCTCCAGCCCGCTGCTCGAGAGCTCCATCGATGGTGCCACACGCGTGCTGCTCTCCATCGCCGGTTCCAAGGACCTGGGCATCCAGGAGATCAGCGACGCCGCCGACGTTGTCGCCAACGCCGTCGACCCCGAGGCCAACATCATCTTCGGTACCGTTGTCGACGAGTCCCTGGGCGATCAGGTGCGTATCACCGTCATCGCTACGGGCTTCTCCGACTCCAACGTCAACCGTCAGGACGAGCTCTTTGCTGCTCAGCAGTCTCAGAGCAAGGCCGCTGCCTCCGCTGAGCCGCAGCGCACCGCTCCGGCCACCAGCCCGGCTCAGGCCGCTCCGACCCGCAACGTCGGTGGCACCGAGCTTCCTAACTTCGGCAACGATCAGTTCGAGCTTCCCGACTTCCTGAAGCGCGGTAGCTTCTAAGTCGTTCTTTGCATTGTTGCTCACGGGGGCGTGTCCGTATGGACGCGCCCTTTTTATTCAAGACTTTAGTCTGCTGGCCGCGCAGCGGCCAGCTTTAAACCACCCGCTACGCGGGTGGAGACAAACGGCTTTACAAAGCCACCCCTCCGACCGATATTGACGATTGTTCAGGCCGTCAAGAATTCGAGTC
>JAXKFZ010000227.1:0-2740 GCA_036550635.1 Collinsella sp.
CGCCAAGCTGCCCGAGATCGCCGCGAACGCCGAGACCGACGCCTGCACGCCGGAGAACCCGCGTGAGACCAAGGCTGCCGACTTCGAGAAGATCCTCAAGGCCTGCTACTACGACACCGACATCGATTTCTAATCGACTCTTGTTATCGTAACGAGGGGCTCCGCACGTATCTGTACGGAGCCCCTTTCTTTTTTCTTTTAGAGAATGGGATAGTTATGGCTGCAATTTTCAATAGCCCCAGCAAGTACATCCAGGGTCCGGACGAGCTCGCCAAGCTCGGCTCCTATGTCGAGCCGCTCGGCGCTAAGGCCCTCGTCATCGTGACGCCTTCGGGCAAGAAGCGCGTCGGTGCCAAGATCGAGGGCGGCTTTGTCGAGGCTAAGGCCGAGCTGCTGTTTGAGGACTTTAACGGCGAGTGCTCCAAGGGCGAGGTCGATCGCCTGGTTGCGCTCGCCCGAGACAACGGTTGCGACATCATCGTCGGCGTCGGTGGCGGCAAGATCCTCGACACCGCGAAGGCCGTTGCCTATTACCTGGAATCCCCGGTTATCATTTGCCCCACCATCGCTTCGACCGATGCACCGTGCTCGGCACTTTCGGTGCTCTACACCGATGACGGCCAGTTCGATAAATATCTCTTCCTTAAGGCAAACCCCAACATTGTCCTGATGGATACGATGGTTATCGCGGCGAGCCCGGTGCGCCTGACGGTTTCCGGTATGGGCGATGCGCTCGCAACCTATTTCGAGGCCCAGGCGACGCACGATGCCGACGGCGGCACCTGCGCTGGCGGCAAGGGCGGCATGGCCGGCCTGGCGCTCGCCAAGCTCTGCTACGAGACGCTTATGGCCGATGGCGTCAAGGCCAAGGTCGCGCTGGAGAAGGGCGCGCTCACGCCTGCCGTCGAGCATATCATCGAGGCCAATACGCTGCTTTCGGGTATTGGCTTTGAGAGCTCGGGCCTTGCTGCTGCTCATGCCATCCACAATGGCCTGACGATGCTGCCCGAGTGCCACGGCATGTATCACGGCGAGAAGGTCGCCTTCGGCACCATCGTCCAGCTGGTACTCGAGGATGCTCCGACCGAGAAGCTCGAGGAAGTCTTGGGCTTCTGCATTGAGCTGGGTCTGCCGGTCACGATGAAGGAACTTGGCGTTGCCGAGCTTACGCGCGAGCAGGCCATGATTGTTGCCGAGGCCGCCTGCGCGCCCGATGACACCATGTGCAACATGCCGTTTGAGGTGACGCCCGAGATGGTCGCCAACGCCATCCTGGGTGCCGACGCACTGGGTCACTACTACCTTATGGATGAGTAAACTTAGGTAAGGAAGGGGCAAAGCCGACAGATGGCTTTGCCCCTTTTTGCTATGGCGCAAAGGGGTCAGGTTACTTTGCACCAATCGTTGTTTGATGAAGGGCGGATTCTCGCATGGCACTTCCCATGGTTTATGGCGGTCCCGGCCGGTATGTTCAGGGACCGGGGGAGCTTTCGCGCCAGGGCAGGTATTTGTCATGGTTGGGCTGCGCTGCCTATGTCTTGTTTGACCAGGGCACCGAGGATCGGCTGTGCAGGCAGATCGTCGATGGATTTCTGGATGAAGATCTAAGCGAGCCGTTCTTTAAGATTTACAACGGTCCGTGTACGGAAGATGCCGTTGTCGAAATGGCCAAGGAAGCCCGGGCCGAGTATTGCGACATGGTGGTGGGCATTGGCGGCGGCAAGATGCTCGATATCGCCAAGGCCGTTGCGTTTTATGCCGAGTTGCCGTTGTGCGTATGTCCCACGGCGGCGTCGATGGACGGTCCGTGCAGCGCGATTTCGGTGCTGTATCACGAGGATGGGTCGTTCGACCGCTACCTGATGCTCGAGAAGAATCCAGACCTGGTCGCGGTCGATACCAACGTGGTCGCGGCGGCCCCGCTGCGTATGACGGTCGCTGGTATGGGCGATGCGCTGGCAACGTATTTCGAGGCGCGTTCGTGCGCCGCGGCGCACGGCGCCAACGAGCACGGTGGCGCGCCGGGACACTTGGCCTTGGTTGCGGCTCGTGCCTGCTATGACACACTCATGGAGTGCGGCGTCGCTGCCAAGCGCGATCTCAAAAAGGGCCGTACATCGCCAGCGGTTGAGCGCCTGATCGAGTGCAATATTCTGCTCTCGGGTGTTGGCTTTGAGAGTGGTGGCTTAGCGCTTGCCCATGCCATAGCCAACGGCCTGACGATTCTGCCCGAGTGCAAGGCCATGCATGGTGAGGCCGTGGCATTTGGCCTGGTGGTGCAGCTGCGCCTGGAGCGTGCGCCCGAGCTTGATCAGGTGCTCGAGTTTTGCCAGCGCGTTGGTCTACCGACGACGCTCGCGGAGCTGGGACTTGGCGAGATTTCCGATACCGACCTGATGAGCGTTGCGGATGCGGTCTTTAGAAACGAGCGCAATATGGCCAACGAGCAGGCCAAGGTGACCAAACAGAAGCTCGTGCAGCTCATGTGCGAGGCATAGCTTGGCGCTTGATTGACCTTGTGCAATCGGGGCGGCGATAGGCCATGGGTTATTTCCCTCAAGGTGCACCGCGTGTAATTTGCCCGAGGTGTGGGCCGATAGCGTATCATTATCTCTTGCTTGTTTGCACTGCTCAGGGAGGGGCCGCGCATGGCGCAGGAACACGATCTGTTTGATGACATTATCGAGATCAGCAAGGGTTTCGACTTTCTTAAAAACCCGCTTGGCGGCGTGACCGATGC
>JAXKFZ010000228.1:0-3392 GCA_036550635.1 Collinsella sp.
GGAACAATTCACCCGCAACCCCGCACCGCTCATCGTGCACGACCGCGACCGCGCCGGGCACCTCATTGCCAAGGTGGTCGAGGCTGTCGACTACCGCATTCCCTTTATCCCTGACGATACCCAGGCAGAGCAAGAAGAGGCCACTGCCGAGAACATGCTTCGCGAGGCAACCGAGCTCGATCCGGCCAACTGGGACGCTCAGCGCATGCTGACCGCCCTCACCGCCAACTCCAACGAGGAGTACGTACAGTATCTGGTGTCCAAGTGCGACGAGGTGGAGCACGACCTGGCACTCAAGACCGCCTCGGCGCAGGACCCCTACGAGCGTGAGGCCGCAGGCGACCTTATGCGCCGCCCCTACCTGCGCTGGCTTGCCGCCCTTGCGTCACGCGCGCTCATTAGCGGCCGCTATCGCATGTCGCTCGAAGCCGCAAACCGCAGCCTCGACTTTGCGCCCAACGACCCCGCTGGTGTCCGCCACACCGCGATGCTCGCCATGGCAAAGCTCGAATACCCCGCCGAGGAGCTCAAGCGCTTTCGCTCTGCCCACTCCGTCCCCTATCTCGCCAACACGCCGCTGCGCCGTCGTCCCAAGGATGCGGAGCGCGACTTGGACCCGTGGACGCTCATCGCGCTGATGAGCGCTGCCTGGCGCGGGCTGGACTACGAGGGCGCCGAGCACTATTTGCGCATCCTTGCGCGCTCGTGTCCGCACGCAGCCGAGGCACTCTACTTCCAAACCGAGTTTCCCGATGGCGTCTATGCCCGCGTCAACGTGGGTGTGGGCTCCACCGACGAGCTTGTCCTCGCGCTGTCCGAGGCGACGCCGGTACTGCAGGAGGGCCTGGGCGCCCCCGACAACGCCAGCTTTGCTGCCTGGGTCGCCACCAACGATATCGTGCGTTCCCAAATCGATGAGCGCATACTGCGGGCGGCCGAGCAGGGTTTGCCGTTTAAGGGAGGAGACCTCTAATGGATCCGAGCGTCTACATCCCCGCCTACCTGGAGCGCACCTACCTGGCGTCGCACCCCGAGCTCACCGATGCAGCACGCGAGCTTGTCCATAACGACATTAGCGCGAATCCCCAAAAGTATGCGCAGTCCGAGCATGCCCAGGCGCTGCTGTCCTATGCCGGCGTTCACCGCCACCTGCTCGACGAGCTCCATCGGATCGAGGACATGGGCAGCGATGAGGAGTTTGAACAGACGCGCAACCGCCTGTTCGACGATATGCGCGATGAGCTGCTCAAGATCGTCCGCGTCGATGCGCATGTCCTCGATGCCCAGCTGCTCGCCATCATCCTGGCCGACACGCCCGTTGACGCCTGCCTGGGCGACCTGATGAAGCTCGAGGCGACCACGGCCGATTACCTGCAGCAAAGCGTGCCCGGGTTCGACATGGAAGCCCCGCACTACTGGGCCAATAATGTTTTGGCCGACGGTGTCACTGCAGCAGACCTTACCGTGAGCGAGCCGGCTCTTATCGGGTGGCTTCATACACTCGAGGCCATCTCGCAGCTATGTATGGCGAGCGCTCGCTACCGTGCTGCCGCCAACTACGCCCGCCGCGTCCTTAAAGCAGAAGGCTATCCCACCCGAGCCGCAGGCACCGTGTTGCTCGTCCTCGCTCGCCTGGAAGACCAGGACGGCTTTTTTGCCCTGGCCCACCAACTCGAGGAAGAGATCGGGGCAGACGCACTCGAGAACTCTCCTTGGTATCTGCTCGCCCGCACAATCCTCTTGTTCAAAACGAACAAGATGCGTCCGGCGGTGCGTGCGCTGCGTGAGTTCGCTAACCGCTGCGAGGGCGGCGCATTCTTCTTGCTGAATCCCATGTACCAGACACCGTACCTTCCCTGCCGACCCGAGCCGCGCGACCCCTGGGACCTCTCGCACCAGGCGGTTTGGGAAGCCGACGGCATTATCTCGGACACCCCCGACTTTGCCCCCTGGGCCAACGCCTGCGAAGATGTATCGCAGCTTGCCCAGGAATTTGCGCGCCGCTACGGATTTTAGTGACGCACTCGACCCGACCATGTCGTTTACGTTAGGAACGGTTTCATGAATCTCCGCTCATCTCTTGCCCGCACCTCGAGCGATATCGCTCGCTGGGGACTGCGCTCTGTCCTCAAACGCCAGGGCGGCGTACTCCCCGGCCGCATCGCCATGAAGATCGACCCCGAGTTGCTGAGCGACCTCGCTGGCCTTGTCGACCGCAGCGTGGTGATCACCGGCACCAACGGCAAGACCACCACCTCCAACCTCATCGCCGACGCTGTTGCCGCCAGCGGTGCCACCGTGGTATGCAACCGCGCCGGCAACAACATGGAGCCGGGCGTGGTGGGTGCACTGCTCGAGGCGCGCAGCGGCCTCAAGCGAGCCGGCGGCAAGCGCGTGGGCGTTTTTGAATGCGATGAGCTCTACACCGTGCGCGTCCTGCCCAAGCTCAAGCCGACGTACTTCGTGCTGCTCAACCTGTTCCGCGACCAGCTAGATCGCTATGGCGAGATCGATCACACCCAGGAGGTCATCGCCCACGCGTTGGAGCTTTCGCCGGCAACGACGCTCATCTACAACGCCGACGACCCGCTGTGCGCCTCGATTGCCGCGCGCGTTCCCAACGCGAGTATTGCCTTTGGCATCGATGGCGCCACCAACACCGAGTCCGACCGTATTAGCGACTCGCGCTTTTGCTCACAGTGCAACGCCCCGTTGGAGTATGACTACGTGCAATACGGCCAGCTCGGCGCCTACCATTGCCCCTCGTGCGGCTGGGCCCGCCCTGTGCTTGTCCGTCGCGTGACGGGCGTGGAGCTCGGCTGCGACGGCTACGACTTTGACCTGGTCTTTGGATCTGCGCCCGACGCGGCTGCCGCACACATCGCCACACGCTACAACGGCCTGTACATGGTCTACAACGTTGCCGCCGCCTTCTTTGCCGCGCACGAGTTGGGCGTGGATACGGCGCTTCTACAGCCTACGCTCGATGCCTACGTCCCCGCCGGCGGACGTATGGGGCGCTGGGATATCGCCGGCCGCACCGTCGAGGCCAACCTGGCTAAGAATCCCGTAGGCTTCGATCGACAAATCCAGTCCATCAAGACGGCAGGCGGCAGACTCTGCGCTTTCTTCCTCAACGACAACGATGCCGACGGCCACGATGTATCGTGGATCTACGACGTCGACTTTGAGCGCATCGCCGACACGCCGGGTCTTGTCGCCTTTGCCGGAGGCACGCGCGCGCACGACATGCAGGTGCGCCTCAAGTACGCCGGCATCGATGCCGCGATTATCTCGGACGTCGCGCAGGCAATTGGCGCCGTGGCAGACGAGGCCGCCGATGACACCTTCTACGCCGTCGCCAACTACACGGCCTTCCCGCCGCTGGTCAA
>JAXKFZ010000034.1:0-2806 GCA_036550635.1 Collinsella sp.
CTGGAACACGGGGCCGGTCATCTCGATGGGGAACGTACCGCCCGAACCGCCGACCTGCATGACCAGCAGCACGACGGCGAGGGCCTTGCCGATATCTCCAAACGATACCGTAAGCGTGTAGACGATATTGGAGAACACGAGACTCGCGACCCAGCCCGCCAGCACAAACTGCAGCGGGTCGTCGCACTGAATACCAAAGAACAGAATGTCGCCCGCACACACGAGCGTTGCCTGCAGCAGAGCCAGACCGCCAAAGAACAGGTAGCGACCCAAGTAGATCTCGTGCAGGCGCACGGGGATGAGCTCGTTGATAAGCTCATCGTCAACCGAAACCTTCATCATGGCCGCCAGTACGATCGAGCCGACCCATAGCGACAGAATCGTGTAGAACGGCGCCATGGCCGAACCGTAGTTGCGGATTGGATAGACCGGCTTGCGGTCGAGTGCGACAGGGCCGGAAAGCGACACGGCCAGACCCTCGGGATCATTGCCGATCATCGTCTTGATCGTAGCGAGGTCATCCGACATCAAGGCGCCGTCGAGCTCGTCCTTAAACGCGCTGATCTTGTCCGACGCCTCGCCCAGCTGATCGGAAGCCTTGTTGACCAGCTTTGCAGCCTTGGAGAGACCCTTTGCCAGCGAACCGGATGCATCGGTCAGGCCGGCAACAGCACTATCCAGATCGCCCGAGATGCTGTTCAGCGAGTCCAGAATGCCCGAAACCGTCTTCTTAAGCTCCTTGGCCTTAACCGAGAACGTGGAATCGTAGTCGGACTTGGCACCCGAGATGCCCGCCTTGGCATCGGCGATAGCCTGGTCGACCTCGGCACGCGTGCTGTTGACCTCTGCCATGCTGTCAGAAAGGGACTTCGCGGTTGCCGTCAGGTCCTTGGCGTTGTTGCGATACTCCACCGCGATTCTGCCCAGCGATGTTGCCACAGATTTGAGGCTCTCCTGGAGCTTTTCGTTACTCACCTGGTCGGCAAGGCTGCGGAGCTGATCGGCCATCGCATCGATATCCTTGGCGCGCGCATTGAGGGCCGCAGCGGCATCGTTGAGTTGGGACACCGTAAGGTGGACATGCTGGTTTGCGGTGACGAACGCCTTCGCGAGCTCGGCAGACACATTGTCGAACGAACCCGCACTTCCATCGATTGCGGCATCGATGGCATCGTTTGCCGCCTTAAGCGCTTCTTTGGAATCATCGATGCCGCTTTTGGCATGTTCCATGAGCTGCTTTGTCGACTCATCGACGGCACCGGTCTGCTTGAGCATGCCGCTCGCCGACGTCAGCGAATCGGACGTGGAGCTCAAAATGCCCGCCAGCGACGAAGCATTTGCCTGAACGTCTCGCAGGTCCTCAATCGAATCGCCAAGCGTCGAGGACAGGTTGGCGATAAAGTTGCTGACCTGGTCGGTGCTCATGTAATCGAGCAGGCTGGATACCGTCTTAAGACCGATGCTCGTAATGGTCTCGGTAAAAGTTTCGTTAACCTGGCTCTGAACGGCACTCGAACCCTTCTCGGTCACGATCTGCGCAATGGCGTTGGCCTTCTGGTTCTCGTAAAACTCGATATCGGCGTGTTTCACGTCGGTCGAGAAAAGCGTCATCATGTCAGCGCTAAACGTTTTGGGGATAACGACGGCAGCATAGTACGCGCCCGACTTAACGCCCTCGATAGCCTTTTCGCGATTGTTGAGCACAACCCAATCGAAGCTCTCGTTGCCGCGTAGGGTGGCGGTCACGTTTTCGCCCACGTTAACCTCGACGGGGATCAAATCGCTCTCGTAACCCTCATCGGTGTTGACCACGGCGATCTTAAGATTGCCGGTGTTGCCGTACGGATCCCAGCTGCCGGCGATGTTAAACCACGCGTACAGACACGGTACGATAATGAGGCCCATCACGACAACCAAGCCGATCACGGAGCGAGACACGTTTTGGACATCGCGCTTAAACAGATGCAGGATGTTCTTCATTTATGCCTCACCTCCTTTGGAGTGCTTGCCAAGCGCGGTGGTATCTCCATCATTTGTGGCTGTGCTGTCGCTGCCCTGAGATTTATGGTGCGAGCCGATATGCGGCAAGCGGCCCGCGGACTGATCGCCGCCCTTGGCACCACGCTCGCTGGCGTTGAGGCCAAACATGTGGCGGGCGGCAGGAATGGCGGCCGTGTGCTCGCGCATCTCGCGACGAAGGTCCTCATCCGAAAGCGCCGAGATGCGCATCTGGGTATTGAGGCTCGCACGGATATATTCGATATTGATAAGCCAGCCGCAGATGGCAATAACCGAGATGATCCAAATGACAAGCAGGATGATCTTGCCGTTATTGTCGATATCGAGAACCGTCGACAGGACAAAGAGCAGGACCTGAACGCCCACCACGGCGGCAAAACCGCCCTTGATGTAGTACGGGTAGCGATGTTCAAAGGCGACCGCATGATCGAGCAGTTCGCGACGGTACGAATCGGAATCGAGCATGACACGCATGGCCGTGCGCAGCGAGTAGCGCTGGCGCGGCAGGTCGTTGGACTCGCAAATCATCATACCGGTCGTGGAAAGCTGTTTATCAAAGAGCAGGTTAAGGTTGAGCAGCAGCGGACGCAGCTGCAGGCCGATAAAGAGCGCCACGATCAAGAACACGCCCAGAATGCACAGGTTAAACAGGTAGTTGAACGAATACATGCCGCCGACCGTCTCGCGCAGCAGATTGATGCCGTAGGTAAAGGGCAGCAGCGGGTGCAGCCACTGGAAGAAGCCGGGCATCATCTCGATGGGGTACATGCCCGACGAACCCGGGATC
>JAXKFZ010000229.1:0-4676 GCA_036550635.1 Collinsella sp.
CGGCGCCGGCACCGATGGGACCATTTGGGGCGGCGAGTTTCTTGTTGCCAGCCTTGGCGGCTTTGAGCGCGCCGCGCATTTGCGCACCTGGGCGCTCCCCGGTGGGGCGGCCTCCGTGCGCGACGCCCGCCGCAACGCCTTTGCCCTGCTCAGTGAGCTCGGCCTGCTCGAGCACCCAGGTGCCGCTCGGCTTTTGGACAGCCTCGACGAGCAAACGCGCAGCGTGACAGCCACCATGATCGAGCGCGGCATCAACAGCCCGCGTACCAGCAGCATGGGGCGTCTCTTTGATGCCGCGGCAGCAATTCTGGGCATCTGCGACAAGGCAACCTACGAGGGCGAACCCGCCATCGAGCTTGAGGCTGCCGCCTGGCGCGCGCTCGACAACGAAATCGCCCATTTTCCCGACAACAACGCCGGCTATTTCGCATCTGGCCCATCGTGGCTGGACGGCCCCTATGTTCTGGACCAGAAAGCACTCTTTGAGGCACTTTTGGGAGGAATTGAAGCCGGAGCGCCCGCCGACAGGCTCGCACTCGATTTCCATGTCTCCGTCGCGCGCTCCTCGGCGCGCATCGCCAGCGATATCTGCGTGCACGAGGGCATCGACACCGTCGCGCTCTCGGGCGGCGTCTTCATGAACCGACTTCTGCTTCAGCTCCTCACCCGCGAGCTCAAAAGCGCGGGCCTTGCTATCTTGGTCCCCCACACCGTACCCGTCAATGACGGCTGCATCGCCTACGGTCAGGCGGCGGTCGCAAGCGCTCGTCTTGCTCAGATTGCATCACAGTAGCTTGCCCTCGCACGCCGCCGCGCCCAGCCGTCTCACAGGCGTAACGCGTTTGCCCGCGAACCCCGCGAGCGCTACCATCAACTGATGGATTATTGAGCGCCCGTCCAGCGCAAAGCGTATAAAAGGGGAACAATATGTGCCTTGCCGTTCCCGGTAAAGTAGTCAAACGCGACGACGACCTCAAGGCCACCGTCGACATGATGGGCATCGAGCGCCCTGTTTCGCTAAGACTCGTGCCGACGGCGCAGGTTGGCGACTATATTCTCGTACATGCCGGCTTTGGCATCCAGATTGTCGACGAGCAGGAAGCACAGGAAACGCTCGAGCTTGTTAATGCCATGTCCGAGCTGGTCGAAGAAGACCAGCTTGCCACCAATCCGGCGGAGGCTTACTAGTGGCGCCCGAACAACCGGCTCGCTCCGGTATCGACTTCTCGGCATTTCGCAATCCCAAGCTGGCTCGCGAGCTCATCGAGCGCATTCATGAGCTTGTCGGCGACCGCGCCATCAACCTTATGGAAGTCTGCGGCACGCATACCGTGAGCATCGGACGCTATGGCTTTCGCTCCATTATGCCGGCCGGGCTCAAGCTGCTGAGCGGCCCGGGCTGCCCCGTCTGCGTCACCGCCAACCGCGACATCGACCACGCAATCGCGCTTGCCAACATAGACGGCGCCATCATCACCACCTTTGGCGACATGATGCGCGTGCCCGGATCATCCACCTCGCTCGCTGCGCAAAAAGCGGCGGGGCGCGATATTCGCATCGTCTACTCCCCGCTCGACGCGCTCGACATTGCCGAGCAAAACCCCGGTCGTCCGGTCATTTTTATGGGCGTGGGCTTTGAGACTACGACGCCCACCATCGCCGCCGCCGTCTTGGAGGCCGAGGCGCGCGGGCTTTTGAACTTTTCGGTCTATTGCGCCCACAAGACCACGCCGCCGGCGTTGCGCGCGATTGCCAACGATCCCGAGACCGCCATCGACGGCTTTATTCTGCCGGGCCACGTCGCCACCATCACGGGCTTGGCGCCCTTTAGCTTTTTGGTCGATGAGTTCGATACCCCGGGTGTGGTCACGGGATTTGAACCGGTCGATATCCTGCAGGGCATCTGCATGCTGGTCCAGATGGTTGTCGAGGGCAGGCCCGCGATTGGCAACGCCTACCGCCGTGGCGTCAACGCAGGCGGCAACCTCGTGGCGCGCCAGCTGGTCGAGCAGGTGTTTGAGCCATGCGATACCACGTGGCGCGGGCTGGGGCCGATTGTCAACTCAGGCCTTTCCATCCGCCCCGAGTTCTCGCGCTTTGATGCCCGTACCCGCTTTGACGTGCCCGTTGAGGAGACGGTCGAGCCGCGTGGGTGCCGCTGCGGCGACGTGCTGCGTGGGGCCATTACGCCGAGCGACTGCCCTCTGTTCGGCCACGCTTGTACACCCGAGCATCCCGTCGGCCCCTGCATGGTGAGCTCCGAGGGCAGCTGCGCGGCGCACTATCGCTACCGTAACTAGCCCGGACGCACCCGCACACTGGCACCACCCACGATTGGAGTTTTGGATATGTCCCATAGCATCACCGACAGCACCGTCCTGTTAGGCCACGGCTCTGGCGGTCAGATGATGAAACGCATCATCGATGAGGTCTTTTTAGATGCCTTTGGGTCGCCCGAGCTGCTCGAAGGCAACGATGCCGGCGTCGCCGCGCTGCCCGCGAGCGGGCGCATCGCCATGTCAACCGACAGCTTTGTAGTCTCGCCGCAGTTCTTCCCCGGCGGCAACATCGGCCGCCTCGCCGTGTGCGGAACCGTCAACGACGTCGCGACCTCGGGTGCCAACGTGCGCTACCTATCGTGCGGCTTTATCCTCGAAGAGGGCTATCCCATGGATAAGCTCCACCAGATTGTGCAGACGATGGCCGAAACGGCACGCGAGGCGGGCGTGTCCATAATCACGGGCGACACCAAGGTGGTCGAGCGCGGCGGGGCCGACGGCGTCTACATCAATACCGCCGGCGTGGGCGAGGTGCCTGCGGGCGTGGCGCTCAGCGGCGCAAACTGCCAGCCCGGCGATGTCATCCTGGTATCGGGTACGCTGGGCGACCACGGCATCGCCATCATGAGCCAACGCGAGGGTCTGGCGTTTTCGAGCACCATCGAAAGCGATGCCGCGCCGCTCAACCACCTGATTGCCGATGTGCTTGCCGCAGCACCCGACACACGCTGCTTCCGCGACCCCACGCGCGGTGGCCTGGCCTCGACGCTCAACGAGTTTGCGCAGGCCAGCGGCGTTGCCATGGAGGTCGACGAGGATGCCGTGCCCGTGCGTCCCGACGTGCAGGCCGCCTGCGAGATGCTCGGCTACGATGTGCTGCAGGTGGCAAACGAGGGCAAGATGGTCGCCGTCGTACCGGCCGAGCAAGCCGATGCCGCACTGAGCGCCATGCGCGCCGCCCACTACGGCGAGAACGCCGCCGTCATCGGTCGCGTGCTGCCGCTTGCCGAGGGCGCCCGTCCCGCCGTGCGCGTGCGCACCGGCTGGGGTTCGACCCGCATCCTCGACATGCTCGTAGGAGAGCAGCTGCCGAGAATTTGCTAACGACAAAGGCTCAGGGCTATTAAAGATATTCAGATTCCAAACATGCCCGGCACGCATGCCCAGTATCATGGGGTGCGTTTTACAACTCAAGCGGCAGGAGCACCCATGGCAGCAGCTTTTTCCCATGTGATCTTTGACCTGGACGGCACCATCCTCAACACGCTCGAGGACCTGGCGGCCGCCGGCAACCATACCTGCGAGGCGCACGGCTGGCCCACGTTTGCCGTTGACGAGTACCGCTACAAGGTGGGAAACGGCATGCTCAAGCTGGTTGAGCGCTTTATGCCTGCCGAGTATGCGGGCGACAGCCGTATGTTTGAGCAAACGCTTGCCGAGTTTAGGGCTTACTACGGCGAGCACAAGGAGGACCACACCGCCCCCTATGCCGGTACGATCGAGATGCTCGACCGCCTGCGCGCCGCGGGCGTGCAGCTTGCCGTGCTCACTAACAAGGACCACGTCTCGGCGGCTCCGCTTATCGAGAAGTATTTTGGTTCCGGGCGCTTTGCGCTGGT
The DNA here is from genome assembly GCA_036550635.1 of Collinsella sp. Lineage (GTDB taxonomy): Bacteria > Actinomycetota > Coriobacteriia > Coriobacteriales > Coriobacteriaceae > Collinsella. The sequence goes on from JAXKFZ010000229.1 coordinate 3,899, forward strand.
ACAAGGCCGTGTTGATGCGTTTCCGCCCAAGCCCGAAGCACCCGTCACGCTGCATGTGATGGAGGAGCTAGGCGCCGATCCGTCGACCACGCTCTACGTAGGCGATTCCAATGTCGATATCCTGACCGGTCACAACGCCGGCCTTAAGAGCGCGGGCGTCAGCTGGGGCTTCCGCGGCCGCGCAGAGCTGGAAGCCGCCGGCGCCGACTACGTGGTGGACACCCAGGGCGAGCTCGCAGCGCTAATCCTGGGCGAGTAACGAGCGACACTGCTTAACGCAGCTGCGACAATTCTTCCGCGCGGAAAGCGCATCCCGTTTTGAAGCTCCGGAATGGGATGCGCTTTCCGTTTGAGGCGCATCAGGGAAACCGCATCCCGTGTCAGAGCAATATTCCGGGTCGCACTTTCCGCAACCCACCCCATCCGGAAAATGCGACCCACTATTCGGCCAAAAACCGGGTCACGGTTTCCCAAGCAATCGATGCAACGCTGGCACAAGGAGTGTCCCCAACTGCCGCCTGGTCATTTAAGAACGTCCCCAATGACTACAAGTGCCGCACCATGGCAACGACGCAGGTAGAGGATGGGCGGCGCGCAGCGTCAACTGGTTACGCGGTTCGTAGAACCGCGTAACCCCCTAGCTCAGCATTGCATCCATCATCTCGGAGTTGACGGAGTCGTCGGCAGACCACTCGCCGTCGTCGTTGCAGGTGTACTTGAAGATAACCGTGGTCTTCCTGGGCTCGGTGGCCTTGGTCACATCGACCATAACCTGACC
>JAXKFZ010000230.1:0-9054 GCA_036550635.1 Collinsella sp.
CAAGCGCGGCACGGAGGGCCCGCTGGTGCCGCTCTCTGCGGTGGAGGAACGCCAGGTGGCCGAGATCTTGCCGCAGCTGGAGGGTGTGCTTGCCTACGAGTCCGAGGCACTTGCCCCCTTTGCCCCGCGCTACCTGGAGTTCGCCTTCAACGAGCTCAAGGTCGAGTATGCCGGTTGGCCGCTTGGCGGGCGCATCGACCGCGTGGACGTGGACGCCGAGAATCGTGCCGTGGTGATCGACTACAAGCATCGCACGGGCGTTGAGGAGTTTAAGCTCGCCGACCCCACGGTGCGCGACGAGGAATCGGGCACGGCGCCCATCGACGATCCGCGCTGGTTGCCACCACATACCCAAACGCTCATCTACGCCCAGGCCATGCGCCGGGCGCTGGATTTGGACACCCGCGCGGCGCTCTACTTTTCGACCAAGGGCGGCAAGCCGGCGTTGCGCGGTGCCGCGAGCGCCGAGCTGCTCGAGGAAGAGCGCGGCGACGGTCGCATCCCGGGCCTTAAGAAAGGTTTCCCCGGCGAGGGTGGCAGCATGGACTTCGACGCCCTGCTCGATCGCGTTGAGGCCGGCATCGCCGAGCGCCTGCGCGAGCTCGAGGCAGGCAACGTTGCCGCCGTCGACCCGACGTCGGCTCAGGCCGCGCATGCGCGCTGCTCGTATAACCACGAAGGAACGTTTGTAAGGAGGGACGTGTAGACCATGGATCTTTCGACTTTGATGCCGCAACAGCTGCAGATTGTCAAAACGCTCGACCGTCCGCTGTTTGTCTCGGCGGGCGCCGGTTCGGGCAAGACCTTTACCCTCACGCGTCGCATCGTCTACGCGCTCTCGCCTGAATCCGGTCCGTTCGTTGAACATCTTGACCAGGTGCTCGCCATTACCTTTACCAAAGATGCCGCGGCCGAGATCCGTGACCGCGTGCGCCGTGCGCTTATCGACGAGGGCATGGACGAGGAAGCACTGACCGTCGACGACGCGTGGATCTCGACCATTCACGGCATGTGCTCGCGTATCCTGCGCGCGCATGCGCTGGAGCTGGGCATCGACCCCGAGTTCACGGTGCTCACCGATACCGACGAGCTTATGGACCAGGCTGTTGAGCATGTGTTGGCCCGCGCGACGGCGCCCGATGCCGCCCCCGAGCTCGCGGCATCGCTCAAGGCCCTCTATGCCTGGTATCCCATGGCGGGCGAGGGCGGTTCCTTTGGCGCTGGCGCGACCATCAAGGGCCTGGTGCGCGACCTGCTGGAGCTGTCGAGCCAGTTGCCGGGCGGTATGGACGACGTGTGCGTGGCGCGCGGGCAGGCCGATACCTCGGCACTCGCCGATGCCTATCGCGCGGCGCTGGGCGCAAGCAAGGCCGCGACCGAGAAGGCGCAGATGGCACTCGACGCCATTGACGCGTTCGAGGCGAGCGGCAAGACCATGGCCGATGCAGCGCGACTCATGATGTCGTGCACCATGCCGCGCGCGAGCAAGGCATTCCCTAAGGAGCAGGTCGAGCTGCTCAAGGCCGAGGCCGCCGATGCGTTTATCAATATCGTGCTTGCCTGCGGTGGCCCGGCGCTCGATGCGCTGGTGGGCCTGGCCCGTTCCGTGGAGGCTGAGTATCGCGCGCTGAAGGCTGCCCAGTCCGCCCTCGATAATAACGACCTGCTGCGTATGGCCTACGAGGCCCTGCGCGATTACCCTGCCATCCGTGCTGCGTACGAGGGCCGCTTTAAGATGGTCATGATCGATGAGTTTCAGGATACCGACCAGATGCAGGTCGATCTGATACGCTACCTGACGGGTGCGGGGGAGCGCGCGCTGTGCACCGTGGGCGATGCGCAGCAGTCCATCTATCGCTTCCGTGGCGCCGAGGTCGAGGTGTTCCGTCGTCAGGAGCGCAAGGTGGGCTCGTCTGCCGCGCCCGAGGCGACTGCCGTGGCCGATGCCCCTGCCGGCGAACTCGTCAAACTCGTGCGCAACTTCCGCAGCCATGACGAGGTGCTGCGTTACGTGGCACGCGTCTTCGACGGCGATGACGGCGGCCTGATGCAGAGCTTTTTGGATCTTGAGGCGAGCGACGGCCGCAAGGACACGCTGGTGGCGGACGCCTCGCGTCGCCAGGCCCTCTTTGTTGCCGGCGGCAGTACGCAGGAGCGCACGCAGGCCAAGGCCCGTGCGATCGCCGAACGCTTCCGCGCACTTGCCGATGCCGGCCAGCCCCAGGGCGGCATGGTGCTGCTGCTGGGCCGCATGACCAACGCAGATGTCTACGCGCAGGCTTTTCGCGATCAGGGGCTCGACTGCGTCATCGCGGGCGGCTCGGTCTTTGCCCAGGCTGCCGAGGTGCAGACGGTGCGTGCCCTGGTCTGCGCGCTCGCCAATCCGGCCGATACGGCGCAGGGCCTTATGCCGCTGCTCGCCTCGCCGATGTTTGCGCTCGGCGCCCAGGAGTTCCTGGCGCTGGCGACCAAGCTCGATGGCGAGACGGGGGAGACCTCGCGCCGGAATATCGACATGGGCATCATGAGCGATTCCGATGTGCCGGGCTTGCAGGGCTTGCCGCTTGTGACGCGTGCCCGCGAGGTGCTGCGCTACGCACTGCGTCGCGTGGGGCGTGATTCGTTCGCCGCCATCGCGCGCGACGCGGTCAATGCCTCCGGCTGGTTCGTGCGCCTGGCGCAGCGCGGCCCCGAGGGCAAGGCCATCGCCGCCAACGTGCTCAAGGCGCTCGACGCCGTGGCCGAGGAGGAGGCCGAGTTCGGCAACTCGCCGCGTTCCATCGCGCTGGCCTTCGACCGCTTCTTGTCGGGCAAGGAGGCCCCGGGCGCCCTCAACGAGGAGGGCGACGGCGCGGTGCGCATCATGACCGTGCATGCGTCCAAGGGTCTGGAGTATCCGGTCGTAGCGGTTGCCGAGTGTTTTGGCGTGCGCAAGTCCTCGGGTGCGGCACAGATGGGTCGCGTCGACGGTGGGGCGCAAGTCGTGGCGCTGCCGGCGCGCTTCGATGGCGTTAAGCTTGCCGACGGGACCTTCGTGAAGGGCGATGACGTCAAAAAGCAGTTTGAACACGCGTTTAAGGGCAAGGGCACGTCGCTGTGGCTGCCGCCAGAGCTCATGGAGGACGTCTGCGCGACGGGTTCTCCCGCCGAGGCATTTGCCCGCCTGCGTAAGGACGACCTGCAGCTTTCGCTCGAGGAGCGGGCTCGTCTGCTCTATGTCGCCATGACGCGAGCGCGCGAGTTGGTCATTCTGGCGATGGATGCCGGCGTGAGCCGCGGCAAGGTGACGGCGCCGACCTTCGATGTCGAGACCGATCTGACCTACGACGTGCTTCGCCGCATCCTGCCGACCGACAGTCTGGACATGCCGCAGCTCGATAGCGACCGTTTGGTGTTCGACAACTCCAAGCCGGGCGACTACGAGCTCATCTCGCTGTCGGACTTTACGTTTGGCGAGCAGGGGTTTGAGGCCAACGCTTCGCTGGACGCCGAGGGCAGGCTTGTTCGTGGCGATGCCGATGTCGCCGATAATGCTGCGCACTCAACTGTGCCCGGTCCTGCCGACCCCAAGCCCGATTCGTTTGAGCTTGTGTATCCCCAGGCAGTGGGCGTGCGCATGGGCATCTGTCCGTTCCCGGCGCGTGACTCGTATAGCTACTCGTCAATCGCCGCGGCGCTCCATGCCGAGAAAGAAGACCGTGCCGCCGAGGCGCGTGTTCCCATGGACGAGTCCGGCGATGATGCGGAGTCGGATGGCTCGGAGATGGTCGATGCAGACGTGGCTGCTGTCGAGTCCGCCGGCAACCCCATGGCGCTGGGCTCGGCCTTCCACGCCGCCTGCCAGTGGCTCATCGAGATGGGTGCCGATGCGTTGCCCGCTGCGCGCGCCGATGCACTGGCGCGTCTATGGCGCCTGACGCCGGAGCAGCGCGAGCGCTTCGATGTCGCCCTGAATCGCTGGCTCAAGTCGGCGGTCCGTGCCGAGCTGCTTGCCTGGCCGTGCGTTCGTGCCGAGGTACCGTTCTTCTCGCTGGGTTGCGAAGACGAGGACATTGTCCGCTACGGTGCATATGCCGAGGGCGCCATCGATGCACTGGCCACCGACCCGGTCGATCCGTCGTGCGCACTGGTCATCGACTACAAGACGGGTGGCACGCCGGACGAGACGCCGGAGCAGCTGCTCGAGAAACACGCCTTGCAGGCGCGCGTTTACGCCGACGTTCTGCACAAGGCGGGCTTTGGGGCCGTGACCGTCAAGTTCGTTCGCGTGGAGCAGGCGAATCCAACCATCTTCGTCGAACCCGCCGAGCCTCAAGTAGTCACCTACAACCTTTAGCCCTCAGATAACTTGCGGTGGAATACGGACTGTTTTGGCCAAAAAAGCCGCCAAACAGTCCGCATTTCACCGCAACGCATGGGAGAGCCTGGGGCGGTACAATGGCTCGAACGGTTCAAACGAATAAGGAGCCATCATGCAGCTCACCAAAACGCTTAAGGTGACGCCGGAGGAGCTTTTTGACGCTCTGGCGGGGTCCATCATGCAGGATATCGAGAACGCCACGGGCAAGCGTCCCAGCCGCAACAAGCTCAACGGCTATAAGTACGAGAAGCGCGCCCAGTCCGCAAAAGGCAAGGCCAAGGGCACGGCGATCAAGGTTAAGATTAAGCACTTTGACTACCCGTGTCTCTATGAGGTCCGTTTTCAGTATGCGGCGGGCATCAATACCATGCGCTATGAGGCTGCACCTGCTGGCGATGGTGCCTGCGAGCTCACCTATACCGAGGATTTTCAGGGTGTGGGTGGCAACACGTCTGGCACGCGCGGCAAGCTCGGCCTCTTCTTCTATGAGCGCAAGCTCAAGAGCCACGCCAACCAGACGATTGATCAAATCGTCAAATACATCGAGGGTGAGCGCCGCGTAAAGGCTAATCCCGCCTTCGCCGATGATACTGCCGAAAACGCTTCGGATGTATTCCATTGATACCCTGTGCAAAAGCTTTACCGCTCTTCACATCAACTGTAAACACTTCAGACTTCGAGTCAGTAGCGAGCGACCTGACAAAATTAGTTGATGGAAGTGCCAAATGAATAAGAATGCCACTGCGCAGCTGCACATCTATTCCGCCTTTTTCGTTCTCGCGGGATTTGTTTTAAATCGGGGAGTGTTTCTACTTTTCCTTGCGGAGAAAGGAATGTCTGTCACGGAAATCGCGCTTTATCAAGCCCTGTTTAACATTGCAACGGTCGTCCTCGAGCTGCCAACAGGGCTGGTAGGCGATTTCTTTGGAAAGAAGTTCTCGATTCAAGTGGGCGTGCTGCTGCTTTTCTTCCATACGGCTGGCATGCTGTTGCTCTCAGGCCCCTTTCTCGTCGCGCTTTCCCTTGTTGAGGCACTCGCCTACTCCCTTCAATCGGGATCCGAACAAGCACTTTTATATGAAATTGCCCGAAATGCCGGTCAAGGAGAGCGCTTCCTCACCATCAACGCTCGGCTGCTTGCCGCGCAATCAATCGCGACGGGAGTGGCAATCGTACTTGGATCATTCATTGCCCAAGTATCTTGGAGTGCCCTCTACGTATGCGTTTCCGTTTTCTATCTCCTGCAGCTTTTCCTTCTGTATCCCATTGAGAGGATGGAAGCGACCCATTCCAAAAACTCTGGGGAGGAAAGGTTTGACGTAGCCAAGGTCTTCAGACGCGAAACCTGGTGCATTGGAGAATCCGCTTTTGCGGTGTTGCTTCTTCTAATCGGCACAAGCATGCTCGATGGATTCTATGGGAGTTATTACAACTTGAATCAGTTGGTATTCGACGCATTTGATGCTCCCGTCTCCATAATAGGAATCTTTTTCGGTGCATCCTATGCAGTAAATGCGACGGCCTACATTGCAGCAGATTTCTTCTCATCGCGTTTCGGGAAAAGAAATACCATGCTCGGCTCGATGCTAATCGAGGCCGGCCTTTTCATGATTCTTCCGTGGTTCGCTTCAAATCCGCTGTGTTTGTTTGGCCTTAGCATGGTGCTTTGTTTTCTCCCAGAAGTGGTGTACATCACTTCGGAAAACTTAATCCAAGACGCGATAGCGGACGATCTCCGCGCGACGATCCTTTCCGTCGCGTCTCTGGTAAGGGCTCTCTTTTCCGCAATGTTTTTCTCCATATTTGGATATGTGTTGGGGTTATATCCCATTCAGATAGCGCTCGGTGTTATTGGCGCAATCGCGATAGCAATTACCGCCGTTGTTTCATTAAAAATGGTAGGAATACAGGTCTCCAAGAATTGATATATCGATTGACGAGCTATCCGAAGCGTCGAGCCTTCTTGATGGACATGACTATTCGTCACAAATCATTCCGCGCATCGCTGGGGTTCCAGTAATACTCGATATATCTGGATGCACTCATTCCCCTTTTTGAAGCTCCCAAAAAGACTACCCGTGTGGGTTTGGCTAGGTTCGGGTGCCGTCCGTGCCGTGCGGTAAAATCGTTCAGTCAGAACACGAACCCGCATCGGAGCTCATCACATGGCATTTGTCCATCTGCACAATCACACTGTTTTCTCCATGCTCGACGGCGCAACCCGTATCCAGGATATGGTCAACCGCGCCGTAGAGTTGGGCATGCCCGCCGTCGCCATTACCGACCACGGCTACATGTATGGCGTGCCCGACCTGGCGCTGGCCTGCGACGCCGTCAACCACAATACGCCCGAGTACAAAACCTGGAGCCACGACAAGGCCTTCTTGGAAAAGGACCGCCGCGACGAGCTGGTGGAGCCCGATCCTGAGGCAAACCCGCGCGAGCATGCCCAGTATGTGAAGGACATGGCCATGTGGGACGAGAAGGGCAACATCGACGAGCTCAAGCCGCCCCTGGTCATCAAGCCCATCTTCGGCTGCGAGGTCTACTTTACGCCGGACGAGACCCTTGCCCGCGACCACAAGCCCGAGCTCTATCATATGATCCTCCTGGCCAAAGACCAGGAAGGCTACGTCAACCTGATGCAGACGGTCTCCGAGGCCGCCGTGCAGGGCTTTTACTACAAGCCCCGTGTGACGCTCGACAACCTGCGCCGCCATGCCAAGGGCATGATCTGCACGAGCGCCTGCATCGCGGGCATCATCCCCAAATACATCGACCGCGGTGACATGGAGGGCGCCATCAAGTGGGCTGAGACCTTCCGCGACACCTTCGATCCCGGCGACTTTTATATCGAGATCCAGGAACACGGCATCACCACCGACAACGGCCTCACCGACGAGCAGATGGACCGCACGCTCATCGACATCGCCAAGCAGGTGGGCGTCAAGGTCATCGCCACCAACGACTTCCACTACCTGCGCCGCGAGGACGCGCCCGTGCAGGACGTCATCATGTGCATCGGCATGAACGCCAAGGTCGACGACCCCAACCGCATGCGCATGACCGGCTCGGAGTTTTACATGAAGACCGAGGAGGAGATGCGGGCGATGTTCCCGTATTGCCCCGAGGCCTGCGACAACACGCTCGAGATCGCCGACAAGTGCTACGTTGAGCTGGACTGGGACTCCATCATCCTGCCGCGCTTCCCGTTGCTCGACCCCGGCGAGACGCACGAGAGCCAGTTCCGCCGCGAGTGCGAGAAGGGCCTGCGCCAGCACTATGGCGACGATTGGGCCACGCGCGAGATCGGTGGCGTCAACATCAAAGAGCGCTTTGAGTACGAATACAAGGTCATCTGCGACAAGGGCTTTGCCGCCTACTTTTTGATCGTTGCCGAGTACGTGCAATGGGCCAAGGACAACGGCATCGGCGTCGGCCCCGGCCGTGGCTCGGCCGCCGGCGCTATCGTCGCCTACGCCATGAACATCACCGCGTTCGACCCGCTCGAGAACGGCCTGATGTTCGAGAGGTTCCTGTCCCCGCAGCGCACCGAGATGCCCGATATCGATATGGACTTCGACGATGAGCGGCGCCTCGAGGTCGTGGAGCACGTTCGCCAGCTCTACGGCCCCGAGAAGGTCACCCACGTCATCACCTACTCGACCATTAAGGCCAAGCAGGCCATCAACGACGCCGCGCGCGTGCTGGACTATCCGGTCTACATGGGCCAGCGCCTGTCCAAGATGGTCTCGAGCGACCCCAAGGTCAAGCTCAAGCAGGTGCTCGAAAAGCAACCCGGCAAAGAGGATCTGTTTAACCCCGACTTTGCCGAGGCCTATAAAAAGGACGACGACGCCCGCCGCATCATCGACACGGCGCTCTCGATCGAGGGTCTCACCCGTGGCGAGGGTGTGCACGCGTGCGCCGTTCTGATCTGCCGCGACCCCGTCAACGAGCACGTGCCCACCAAGCTCGACACCAAGGGCGGCGTCGAGATTACCCAGTACGAGGGCCATACCGTCGCCGACATGGGCCTGCTCAAGATGGACTTCCTGGGCCTGCGCACGCTGACGGTTATCTCCAAGGCCAAGGCAAACATCAAGAAGAACTTCGGCATCGACATCAAAGAGGAAGAGATTCCCTTTGACGATCCCGAGATCTTTAAGCTCATGGGCTCCGGTCACACCGCCGGCGTCTTCCAGGTCGAGTCCGCCGGCATGACGGCCACGATCAAGAACATGAAGCCCACCGAGTACAAGCACGTCGTGGCATTGATCGCTCTGTACCGCCCGGGCCCGTTGGGCGCCGGCATGGTTTCGTCCTACATCAACCGTATGAACGGCAAGGAGCCGGCCGTCTCCTACGATGACCGTCTGGACGACATCCTGGGCGAAACCTACGGCACCATGGTCTACCAGGAGCAGGTTATGCTCATCTCCGTCGAGATGTGCGGCTTCTCCAAGGGCGAATCGGACTCGCGTATCCGTAAGCCCGTGGCTAAGAAAAAGATTAAGCTGCTCACGTCGACGGTGCTCCACTGGGAGGATGGCTCGGACGAGACCACTTACGACCACTGGATGAACGGCGCTATCAAGAACAACTACACGCGCGCGGTCGCCCAGAAGATTTGGGACGATGTTCTCGAGTTCGCATCTTACGCCTTCAACAAGTCGCACTCCGCCGGCTACGCC
>JAXKFZ010000231.1:0-4174 GCA_036550635.1 Collinsella sp.
CGGCACCCTTTCGGGCGGCGAGCAGCAGATGCTCGTTATGGGCCGCGCCCTTATGAGCAACCCCAAGCTGCTCATGCTCGACGAGCCTTCCATGGGCCTGGCGCCGATTCTGATTGAGCAGATCTTCCAGATTGTCGAGGACCTGCACAAGGCCGGCACCACGGTGCTTCTGGTCGAGCAGAACGCGCAGATGGCGCTCTCGATCGCCACGCGCGGCTACGTGCTCGAGACCGGCAAGATCACCATGACCGGCACCGGCCAAGAGCTCCTGCACGACGATAACGTGCGCAAGGCATATCTGGGTGGTTAATCCATTCAAAAAAGGGGCGCTGACTAACCCAGTCAGCGCCCCTTTTAAGTTGCGGTGAAATAGGGACTGAATAGGGGCTCCAGAGGCCAAAACAGTCCCTATTCCACCGCAACTTCATGGGGATGTGTGACAATGCCCGTCGGAAAACATCTGCTGTCTTTGGGGGTCTATCTATGCTGTACGAGTTTTGTGCCGAGAACTTTGAGCGGGTGCCGGCGGCTATCGATGCCGGTGCAAGGCGTATCGAGCTGTGCGACAACCTCGCCGTTGGTGGCACTACGCCTTCGGCCGGCGTTATCAGCGCTACGACCAACTATGCTCACGAGCACGATGCACGGGTGATGTGCATGATTCGCCCGCGTGGCGGCGACTTTCACTACAACCAGGACGAGCTGCGTATGATGGAGATGGATCTGGGCCTTGCCGTGAGTGCGGGCGTTGACGGCTTGGTCTTTGGCTGCTGCAAGCCCTGCGCTGACGGATGGGCGCTCGACGAACTTACGCTTGGCGCCCTCGTGATGGCTGCGGGCTGCGCGACCGAGGAGTGCAAGCGCGATCCTATCGACATCACTTTCCACATGGCGTTTGACCAGCTCTCGCCCGAGGCTCAGCTGGACGCCATTGACACGCTCGCCGACTGCGGCGTCACGCGCACTCTGACGCACGGTGGTACTGCCGGTACGCCGATCAAGGACAACTTCGAAAACCTGGCCCGCTTGATCGAGTACGCGGGCGACCGCCTGACCATCCTCCCCGGTGGCGGCATTTCCACGGCCAATCGCGATACCGTGGCGGCGGCACTGGGCGTCTCCGAGCTCCATGGCACCAAGATCGTGCCGCTGGAGGTATAACCCGTGGCGCTGGTATTTGACGTTCAGCAGGCGAACGGTAAGCCCGACGACAACCGTCGTCCCGGCACCGCGTGCCCCTTTTGCGATACCGAGGAACTCGCCAATATCATCCGGCGCGACGGTGACTGCATCTGGCTCGAGAATAAGTTTAAGACCTTGCGCGCCACTCGCCAGACCGTATTGATTGAGTCGTCCGACCACGACGCCGACCTGGTGACCTATGCACCGGACGAGCTGCATCATGTTATGCGGTTTGCTCTGGATTGCTGGCAGCGGATGATTGACTCCCGACAGTATCGCAGCGTTCTCATGTACAAGAACAAGGGCCCACTTTCGGGCGGCAGTCTGGCCCATCCACACATGCAGATTGTGGGCTTGGAACAGGAGGACGGCTATGCGGCGCTGACCTCAGCCAACTTTGAAGGCATCGATGTCTGGCGGCAGGGGAGAATCTCGGTCAACATCTCAACCGAGCCGATCATGGGATTCTTTGAGGTCAACGTCTCGGCTCCACGGGGAATCGCCGCCAGCGACGACGCCCGCGACCAAGCCGAAGCGGACCTGTTTGCCGATGCGATTCAGGTGGCCCTGCGCTATATCCTGCACGAGCACCACGGTGGCCGCGCGGAGTCGTACAACTTGTTCTTTTACCACATGGACGGCCGGACCATTGCCAAGGCGCTTCCGCGTTGGGTGGTTTCGCCCTACTTTGTCGGATATCGTTTGGCCCAGGTTAATGCCGAGACTACGCTCGATATCGATGCTGAGCGCCTGCGTGCGCATCTGGAAACGCTCGTATAGCAAGACTATCACCCGCGTAATGCGGACAGTCTAGCGTTCCATGGCATCGCGGCCGGCCTCGACCCGCTTGCGCTGGGCGGCGCGCTCCTCGCCGGTCAGACGCTCAAAGAGATGCCCGATAAGCGAGGCGAGCACCTGCTGAAACAGGGTGCCGCACATGACGGGAAACACGACCTCGCCGGGAAAATACTGTGTGGCGATGACAGCGCCCGAAGAGATATTACGCATGCCGCAGGTAAAGCACATGGTAGTCGTCTCGCTATATGGCAGATGCAGCGCGCGGGCGACCAGAATGCCCACGACAAAACCGCTGATGGCGAACACCAGAATAAAGAGGGCGACTTCCAGGCGCACCGCGTTCATGTGTAGCACGTACTCGCTCATGGCGGTGGAGTTGGACGCGATGACGCCCATCATCATAAATTTGCAGGCGGGCGAGAGCGCGGGGGAGAGCTTCTCGTGTCCCCGTCCGCGCGTGAGCTCGTTGATCACGATGCCGAGGATGGCAGGGATGGCAATCATAAAGGCCATGTTCTGCATCATGCCCGGAACATCGATTGCAACGGTGGCACCCAGCAGGAGCTTGAGCGTGAGCGGAATCGTCACGGGCGATATAACCGAAGACGTCAGGATGATGGTGAGTGCGAGCGGGCCGTTGCCGCCGAACATGCTAATCCACATAAAGGCAGTGACTGCCACAGGCACGCTGTATTCGAGCACAATGCCGCAGACAAGGTTGGGGTTGGAGCCAAAGAACAGTGAGCCCATGGCATACGCCGCGATGGGGATGATTACAGCCGAGACAAATAACGCCAAAATCAGATGCAGGGGACGGCGGAACACTTCAGCTACCTGGTGGAAGGTGTTACTGAGCGCGCCTTGGAAGGTCATAAAGGCAAACAAGGTGGGAACGATGGGCTTGAGAACGCCGATCTGCTGAGGAAAGAGCACGCCGAGCGCCACGCAAATCGGAACGATGATCTGCATGTGCCCCGCGAGAAACTTGCCCAGTCCAACCCATTGCTTCATATGCTCTTGTGACTCCCTTTGTTCGTGAATCCGTTTTGAATGGATATGCTAGACGCTCGCATGCGTCCGTGCGTCAGAAACGCTCGAATATTTCGAGGCTATTACCGCCCTCGTTTATCGAAACCACGGCGTGCTGGACGTTGTGCGTCCGCGCTGCACGGTATAATAAATCCGTTCAACAGATCTGCCTGCCGAAGCGGGCATACACAGAGGACTCATCGCTATGAACCGTGAGAGGTATCGCGGCGACCTGCCCCTATCGGGGGTGGGCGCCTATGTCATCGCTTAAGACGACGCATCGCTGGGCGGTCGCTCAGCAAAACCCCGAGCTCGAAAAGGAGCTTTCGGCTGGCCTGGGCATACCCGGGCTGGTGGCGCGCATTATGGTTGCGCACGGCATTACATCCATCGAGGAAGGCCAGCTGTTTTTGACGCCTTCGCTCGATCGCGACTGGGCCGACCCGCTCATAATTCCGGGCATGTCGGTCGTTGCCGACCGCGTCGAGCGTGCTGTTCGCAACCACGAGCACATCGCGGTCTTTGGCGATTTTGACGTTGACGGTATTACGTCGACCTGCCTGTTGACCGAGGCACTGCGCACGTTTGGTGCCGATGTCACGCCGTTTATTCCACATCGCTTTGACGAGGGCTACGGTCTTTCGCGCGCGGCGCTCGACCGCGTCAACGGGCTCGCCCAACCCAACCTGATCGTGACCGTCGATAACGGTATTGCTGCCAAGGAAGAAGTCTCCTATCTGGAGAGCCTGGGGATCGATTTGGTGGTCACGGACCATCACGAGCCCTCCGATCAGGTGCCGCAGGGCGTGCCCCTGACCGACCCTAAGCTCGAGGACGAGGGTCCTTCACGTGAGCTTGCCGGTGCCGGCGTGGCACTCAAGCTGGTGCAGGTTCTGGGCGAGCGTCTGGGCAAGCCGTCGTATTGGCGTTCGCTGATCGAGGTTGCGGCGCTGGGCACCGTGTCCGACATGATGCCGCTGACGCCCGAGAACCGCGCACTGGTCGCCGAGGGCATCCAGCAGATGCGCGTGACGGCCCGTCCCGGCTATATCGCGCTTGCCGCACTTGCCAAGGCCGACCTTTCTACCATTACGGCCGATGGCCTGTCGTTTTCGCTCATTCCCCGCTTGAACGCCGCCGGCCGCATGGCCGATCCCAAGCTGGC
>JAXKFZ010000232.1:0-24773 GCA_036550635.1 Collinsella sp.
CGGTCAGCAGCTGCTGAGCAACTTCCTGTTTGAGATCTGCGGCCTGGAGCCCAACTGGAGCATGGACAACCTGGTCGAGACCATGACGGCCGAGTTCCGCGAGAAGGTCGGCGACGACCGCGTGATTCTGGCCCTGTCCGGCGGCGTCGACTCCTCCGTCGTGGCTGCGCTGGGCGCCCGCGCCGTGGGCAAGCAGATGACCTGCGTGTTCATTAACCACGGCCTGCTGCGCAAGGGTGAGCCCGAGCAGGTGGAGGAGGTCTTCACCAAGCAGTTTGACGTCGACTTTATTCACGTCCACGCCGAGGACCGTTATGCCGAGCTTCTGGCCGGCGTGACCGAGCCCGAGGAGAAGCGCCGCATCATCGGTACGCAGTTCTGGAAAGAGTTCTTCGCCGTGGCGCAGCAGCTCGAGACCGATGGCAAGCCGGTCAAGTACCTGGCTCAGGGCACTATCTACCCCGACATCATCGAGTCCGGCGCTCGCAAGACGGGCGGCAAGACGGCCACCATCAAGAGCCATCACAACCTGATCCCGTTCCCCGATGGCGTGCACTTCGACCTTATTGAGCCGCTCGACCACTTCTTTAAGGACGAGGTCCGCGCACTTGGTCTGGCGCTTGGCCTGCCGGGTCACATCGTGTTCCGTCAGCCTTTCCCGGGCCCGGGTCTGGCCATCCGCATCATCGGCGCGGTCGACAAGGAAAAGCTCGAGATCCTCAAGAACGCCGACGCCATCGTGCGCGAGGAGCTCGACGCCTACAACCAGCGCCTGTTTGAGCAGACCGGTGAGCGCAACTCCGAGCACAGCTGCTGGCAGTATTTCGCGGTCCTGCCCGACATTAAGTCCGTCGGCGTTATGGGCGACGAGCGCACCTATCAGCGCCCGATCATCCTGCGTGCCGTCGAATCCAGCGATGCCATGACCGCCGACTGGGCCAAGCTGCCCTACGACGTACTGGCCCGCATCTCTGGCCGCATCGTTGCCGAGGTCCCCGGCGCCAACCGCGTGTGCTACGACATCACGTCCAAGCCGCCGGCGACGATCGAGTGGGAATAGAACAGACGTTCGATTCTATGCTATAGTGTTTGCCAATGGGCGCGGCTTCTTACGAATCCGCGCCCATTGCTATACTGGCCTTACGATGACGAGCTGACGATCATAGGCGCCATGCGTGCATTTGCGGCGGAACGGGGATATGCGCCCGACTTCTCCGAATCCCGTCTCTGTCACGAGATTTACCTCTCCGACCCGCGCAAGTACGCGCCGGAGAAGCTCAAGACCGTGATTCGCCATCCCATCAAGCCGATTTAGCGAAACGAGCGCCGCCGTGCGGTCCGGCTTTTGGGGTTTATCAATTGGTAGTCCGCGTCGATCGAGCAAGCTGCCCTGCCTCCCGGCAGGTGCGTAATCCCCTTGGTCGATCCGTCTCGAGGTGCGCTCTTTGCTCATCTTGTGGCGTGGAGTTACGATACTCCTAAAAGTGTAACTAGATTCGAGTTTTAGGAGCAGCTTTTGAAGGGTAGCAGACTCAGGAACCGCGATAGATACCTCGAGGAGGCGATGCTCTTCCGTGACACCGACCTCATCAAGGTGATCACGGGCGTGCGCAGGTGCGGCAAGTCGAGCCTTCTCGATCTAATTAGGATGACCATCGAGTCTGAGGGAGTCGCTGGCCGCGGCTTTGTGAGCGTCAACCTGGAAAGCAAGGGTACGGGCATCAAGACGGAGGACCAGCTTTATGATTACGTTCGCGGGCGCCTGTCGGACAAGGGTCGCACCTACGTTTTCATAGACGAGCCCCAGAGAATCGATGGCTGGCAGGATGCGGTCAACGCAATGAGGGTCGACTTCGATTGCGACATCTACCTCACGGGCTCGAATGCGTATCTTCTCTCGAGCGAGCTGGCCACCTATCTCTCCGGGCGCTACGTAGAGGTAAAGATGCTGCCCCTGTCCTTCTCCGAGTTCGCCGACTTTTGCGGAATCGAGTTCGTATCGGGAACTTCGGTGGCTCTCACTCCCGAGGGGGATCCCGTTCTCTTCGACGACATGCTTACTCGTTACCTTGAGTACGGGGGCATGCCAGCCATCGCATCCCTCTCGACGACCCAGGCGCAGCACTCGGCGTACATGTCCGGCGTCTACGAAGCCATCGCCGTGCGTGATATTGTCAACCGTGAGCGCGGGAAGGGCAAAAGTGCGGTGACTGACCCTTCCCTGCTGCGCCATGTGGCCGAATTCCTGGCGGACAACATCGGCAACGAGTGCTCGTCGAGTCGAATCGCCGGCGCGTTAACTTCTGCGGGGCCGAAGACCACGAACAAGACCGTTTCCTCGTATGTGGGTGCGCTTGAGGAGGCCTTCCTGTTCTATCGTGCCACGCGTTACGATTTGCACGGCAAGGCGCTCCTCAAGACGAACCCAAAGGAGTACATCGTCGACACCGGCTTCAGGACCTGGATGGCCGGCTATAGGGTCACGGATACTGGCCGCCTGTTCGAGAACGCCGTGTATCTCCAGCTGCTCTACGAAGGATGGAGCGTGCATGTGGGCAAGCTCTATGGCAAGGAAGTCGACTTCGTCGCGACGAAGGACGGGCGCGTGCTCTACGTGCAGGCGACTGACGAGATGTTCGCAAGCGAGACCAGGGAGCGAGAAATCGCCCCTCTGAAGTCGATACGAGACAACCACGAGAAGATCGTGGTCGTGAGGCAGGGTTCCTACGACACGGATATCGACGGCATCCGCATCGTGAGCGCGAGGGACTTTTTCCTCTAGGGCCATGCGATTCATCGCGAGGCAGTTAGGTCAAGTGAGAAACATGCCTGACATCGGTTTGCTGACGATCTAAAACAGTAAGGAGAAGCTTGGACAATCGCAAAATCGAGCAGAACGCGGTCAATGCTGTCAAGCAGGCTTTCGGCGATGTCGCTTGCGTCTATGCGTATATAGATGAGAACGACAAGACCGAATGCACCGACGGGCACCTGCAAGTCTACTCGTCTTCTTCCTTCACGATTGAGACCGTTGAAGGCCAGTTGCCGCTTCAGGTCAAGGGGACCACTTCGAAAAGAAAATCGGACCGACCTAAGCGGCAAGTTCGAGTTTCAGACCTCAAGCACTATCTCAACATTGCTGGAGGCTGCATCTATTTTTACGTCTACTGTGGGAGCGAGGCTCGTTCAGCGGAGGTTTTCTACAGACTTTTGCTTCCCTATGACCTAAAGAAGATTCTGGCAGATATTCCGGAGCAACAAGAGCGCATCTCTTTGCGTTTCGACCGGCTTCCATCAGACGCGGCGGAATTGACGCGGCTTGTCAGAAGGGCGGTCAAGGACAGAACAAAGCAGCGAGCAGTCGCTGGCATCGCCCCCAAGACAATCGAGGAATTTAAGGACGCCGGCCTTTGCTTTGATGAGTGCGAGTTTGGAATCGAGCTGCTCGAGGGCGAGTCGCCCGCAAGCTTGGCTCCATACAGGAACGGGCTGTATATCTACGGGAAGAGCCCCTGGGGAGAGCTGTATCCCTTGAATAAGCTTGAAAACATAGTTGGCGTCGCGATTGGGTCTCGGCATGACGTCAGCTCTGGTGATGTTTCCCTAAATGCGGTGGTCATGGCCGGAGAAAATGAGAATGGCGAGCACGTTTTCTTCAGGGGTTTCGACATATGCCTCTCCACCAACACAATCACCCTCAGCGAGACCGGAACTCTTGTCGAGCGCATGGAAGAGTTGGCCCTCATGCGCGCATTGATGCAAACCGGTACGCTTTCCATAGACGGAAGCGGCTTTGCTCGCGGGTGCAAGTTGAGCGGAGGCGACCTCGACGCCCTTGAGAGTCGATTGCAGTCGCTGGAGATTATCAAGCGGGTTGTCGACGCTCTTCATTACAAGCCAGAGCTCGACATCAGTGCGTTGACCACTCAGGATTTAAGAAACATCGAGACAATTTACAAGGGATTGGTTGAGAACGCACCCCTCCACTACAAGGATCGGCAAAACGGATTCGGATATATCAATCTGGGGAACCATCCGATTAAGCTCGTGTTTTACCAAGTATCTGAAGATATGTACCGAATGGTCGATGGGCTTCGACTGGATGACCTGACGGTCTCGGTGTTCTTCCGGGGCGAGGGGGATGCCCCCGTAGTCGTCGCGCCTCTGTTCGTCCAAACGATGCAGGACTATATGAGGCTTGCCAATATCGATGCCGAGGTGTTTGCCGCTACGCTGAAGCAGTATCCAGTCACCGAAGTTAGCTCTGCCTACGTCAACGACAAGATGCTTGAAATGCTATCGGCCTACGATCAAGATGCGTGCTGTAAGGAAGAGTTGCTGAAATGCTGCGAGATGACCGTAGACGCCCTGGAAGCTTTTGCGGATCGAGAGGCAACCCTGATAAATCGATATCAAATTGCCGCTCGAAAGCGAGATCTTACTAGCGAGGAGAAATCTGAGTTAATGGCAATCCAGCTGAATTCAGATAGTGCGCTGTCGAAAGCATGCGCAGCAGCCTTGCGCGGAGACTCGGACATGGCCTCTGCGCTCAGAGCGTCACTTGACGAAGAGGTACGAACGACGCTCGGCTCATGGCCGATCGGCCGTTTCTTCGCATAAGACCGCATAGACTTTTTGAGGCATCGAAATGAAGCTACTCGTCGAATCGATTAGAAATGCGGTTGAGAAAGACTGCCTTATTCCAGCCCTTATGTCTTCCCTTACCATTCCCGACGCCATGGGGCAGCTTCTTTATCCCAATCTCGTCCTTCATAACGGGAAGAGAGCGGCGGGGCGGCAGTATGTGAAGTGGTTTGATGACTGGGCGGCAAACGACTTCCTGTTTTCGGGAGACCCCTCGAACGAAGGTGAAACGATTCCAGGTCAAATCTTTAATGGGAAGATGTGCTGGAAGCTCCGGTGCTCCCTGTTGCATTCAGGCGACTACGATGT
Source organism: Collinsella sp. (assembly GCA_036550635.1). Taxonomy (GTDB): domain Bacteria; phylum Actinomycetota; class Coriobacteriia; order Coriobacteriales; family Coriobacteriaceae; genus Collinsella. Next base: position 4,954 of record JAXKFZ010000232.1, read on the forward strand.
GTCGGTCGATGCTCCCGAGAAAGACGAGAGCTTCGACTACGACTACAAGTTCGAGCTTGTCCTCCACGGGTGCAACGCCCTCTGCTCTTCCTGGCCGTCGCCCAAGAGCGGGATGCGTGCGACTAAGAGCGTGACGTTCCGCGTTGATGCGGCGTCGCTCGCGAGCTCGCTGTGCAACGCCGCGGAGGCCTGTCTTAAAGAAACGGGCGAAACGGTCAGTTACCCCAATCTGGAGTTATTCGACGTGGCTGCATGGGCGGATAGATTCAATACTCGCTGAGTCATCTCGTCAAACTCCTTGTGTGCTAAACGTTGGTGTTGGCGCCCCGGAAAAGGGGCGTGGCCAGCGCCTAGAATCTTCAGCTACCACGCTGAGACGATAGGAAATGACCACATGGACACTATGGCGCACGAGGCGCCCGCGACGCCGTTGCTTGCGTTTCGCTATCGCTGCTCGAAGCGTGTCGCTTGGGGCCCTGGCCGGAGGAGAGACGACCGCTCCCTGCGAGACTGCGGAACCACCTATATCCGCTTGCTGCGGGCTTGCTTGAACCAGTTCCTCTTGAAAGAATCTATACCTCCGAAGAACTTGTTGTACGTCTCACCGTTCTCCTTGGCCTCGTACTTGACCAAGGCAAGTTCGATGGTGCAGAGGTAATCCGCCACTTGCTCGAGGCGGTAATCGGTCATCGAGGTCTTGCGGCGTCGGACGACCCCTTTTGAGAGGACTTTGCCCACCGAGCCGTCTCGCCCACGGAACAGAAGGAGCGCATCCTCGCGACCTTCGGCGACCTGTGCTGCGAGATGGAGGGCTGCACCATCGCGCAGCACAGGTCGCCTATCTCAACGGCGTGCCCCTCGTCGTCGTGCGCGCCATCAGCGACAAGCTCTGCGCCGAGGGCCAGGTCGTCGACTACAACACCTTCGAGAAGAAGACCGTCTTCGACTGCGCCCGCATCGCCGCGCGCATGGTTAAGCTTTAGGCCCTGCGCGCCGGGGTCCTTCTTTATGTTGGGACCCCGGCGCGCAGGGCCCTTTCCAAAGCGAAGTGTCGAGCCGAAGTGTTGAGCGTCGGCCCTGAATGTTCAATGGCCGTTGTTTTCTGCCCCTCAAGTGGTGAACTTCTCCTCGGGGCTGTTGATTCCCCCACGCGCCCCCTTCCGTTCTCTGTGTTCCCCTTATACTCCTTGTACAAGGAGGTAAGAAGTCATGGACAAGACCGCACAGGACAGCTTGGCAAAGAAACCCGTCGACATGAGGGACAGGATTCTCGAGCATCTCGAGGCCCTCACCTCTGCCGTCTCGCTCGACGACCTTGCCCGTCTGTCCACCTCCGACATCGCCGAGACGCTCATCATCTCCAGGAGCCTGGCGAGCCAGTACCTCAACGACCTTGTTCGCGCCGGCCTTGTGGTTAAGGTGGCGGGCAGGCCTGTCCGTTATTTTCATCGCCGCGCGTTCCAGAAGCGTTTTCAGGTAAAGCTCTCTGCAAGCGAGTACGCCTCGCTCGCCGACCTCATCCAGGCGACGGGAATCGCCGATCACCGTGACTTCGCGCGTGCCGTGGGCTTTGACCTGAGCCTCAGCTCCGTTGTCGAGCAGTGCAAGGCTGCGGTTCAGTACCCTCCGTTTGGCCTACCCATCCTCTTGAGCGGCGGCGTGGGTGTCGGTAAGTCTTTCCTTTCTCGCCTTGTGTACGAGTACGGCAAGAACCAGGGCTTGCTGTCCCGCGACTCCTCCTATGTGCGCATCGACTGCGCCGGGGTCCCGGACGCCGCCTCGTTCAACGGGCTTCTTGACGAGTCGATCGCGAAATCGCGCGGGGGTGTGGTTTTTGTCAACGGCATCGAGGCACTCTCTCCCTCTGCGATGGAGCACTGCCTTGCGACGGCCCTCGGGCTTGATGCCTCCCAGGATGCGCCGCGCGCTCGCCTCGTTCTTTCGACGACGCTTTCCGCCGATGACCTGAAGGTTTCCTCGGCCTACAGCAAAATGCCCATCTGTGCCCGCGTCCCCTCACTCAAGGAGCGGACCCCCGAGGAGCGCGAGGATCTCATCTTGAGCTTCCTGCGCAGCGAGGGGTGCCGAATCGGTTCTGATGTGAAGATCAGCCGCGGCGCATACCGTTGCCTCGTGAACGCGGACTTTTCCGATAACATCGCCGGCTTGCGCGCCTGCGTGACGAACTGCTGCGCCAAAGCGTTCCTCAATCGCGAGGGCGACTACGTCGTCGTTCGCCCGTATCTTCTTCCCAGCGGGCTCCTCTCCTCCGCGCAGATCGATCAACAGCCCGATGATGGCGTTCTGATCGACGCGTCCCTGGATGCCGCCGAGAGCACAGGGCCGGTCGAGCAGGCGCTCGATGCCCTGTGCTCTCTCGATGAGCGATTCTGCGCCGGGGAGCTCTCTGTCTCCGAGCTCGTCTCGCAAGCTGTCTCCGCTGTGCGCGGCGTTGAGGATCACTTGATCTTCGGCCGCGGCGTTACCTCCTCGAGGTCGCGCGCCTTCGAGCGCATCGTGGGCGCGGTCCTTGCCGACGCAGGCTCTTCTTATGGCATCGAGCTTTCGAGGAAGGTCGCTTTTCTGCTGGCCCAGGAGATTTGCCTGCAGTTGTGGCCGGGCATCGGCCTGGCTAAGCGAAAGTCTGCCTGTGCGGAGCAAATCTCCCATCTCCTCGGTGCCGTGACCTCCGAATTGCCGTTTGCCTCGAGCGTCTCCGATCAGGTCGCCGCAGACGTGGAAGGGGCGCTGGGAATCTCGCTCGATCACTTCACGAAGACGCTTCTGACGCTGTGCGTCGCATCGGAGTCTCGCGACGCGAAGGCCCTTCGAACGCTCTGCGTCATCTTGTCCCACGGCTACTCAACGGCGACGAGCATCGCCGACGCGGCGAACCGTATGCTCGGCATGCATGTGTACGAGGCGGTCGACATGCCCTACGACCAGCAGCTGAAGGACATCGTCGGTCCGCTCCAGCGCCTCGTCGACCGCCATTCCTACTGCACCGGGGTCGTATTCCTCGTCGACATGGGCTCCTTGGAGGAGGCCTATAAGGCCCTCGAGAACGTTACCGACTCCACTATCGGCGTGGTGAACAACGTCTCTACCGGTCTTGCGCTCGAGATCGGGGTCGGGCTGCTCGGCGGCAAGTCCATCGCCGAGGTTCTTGGCGATGCGACCGCCGCGTGCGTGACGCACTGCAAGGTGATCGAGCGCGTCAACCGTGAGGACGCCATCGTCTTCTGCTCCGAGTCCGGGGTCGACGCCGCGGAGAGGATACGCCAGCTCGTCTCGCAGAGCCTCCCGCGCACCATAGGCGCGCGCCTGCTCACGAGGCCCTTCAAGCAGCTCGTCGCGAACGGGTCGAACGACGCCGTTTTCTTCGAGCACCGCGTCTGCGCCGTCATCGGCACGGGAGACCCCGGGGTCGCCTCCATCCCCTTCGTCGCCCTCGAGGACATCATGTCGACGGCGTCCGCCTCTAAGGTCGATGCCGTGTTCGGCAGGTGGCTTGACGCTTCCGAGCTCTCTTCTTTCCACGAGAAGCTGCTCTCGAACATGACGCTGCAGAACGTCATCCGCTCCATCACCATCCTCGACCCGGAGCGGCTATTCCATGAGATCGAGAGCGCCGTGCACGAGCTTCAGCGCAGGACAGGCGAGAAGATCGGCAGCAACGCCATCATTGGGCTCTACGTCCACCTCTGCTGTCTCGTCGAGCGCCTTGTTACCAGAAACCCCATTGAGACCTACGTTGGCCAGGACCGCTTCGAGGAGGAGCGTGCCGATTTCATCGAGTCCTTCAGGCAGAGCTTCTCGAGCATCTCGACGCGCTATCGCGTAGAGGTTCCCGTAAGCGAGATCGCATATGTCTTCGACTACATAAGCGTGAGCGCCGCCCCGGCGCGAGAAGAGCGCCTCGGCTCCTCGGACCTCCTGCTCGACGAGTGACCTTCCCCGCGCCGCCGCGAGCTGACCGCGCGTCCTCAATAATCCGATAACCCCTTGCCCGGCACGAATCCGGATAGCGCCGAGGCAGTACCGAACGTAAAACTTCATTTGATAGGAGCAAACATGAGTGTTGTTATGGCACGAATCGACAATCGCCTGCTTCACGGCATCATCGTGACGCAGTGGGCCCCGGTGTCGGGCGCGACCCGAGTCATGGTCATCGACGACAAGGTCGCCGGCGACGAGGTCCTGAAGTCCACCATGAGGATGGCGCGCCCCGCGGGCATGGCCGTCTCGATCATCTCCGAGCAGACCGCGCTCAAGAACTTCGCGGCGGGCAAGTACGACCGCGAGAAGGTCTTTGTCATCGCCAAGGAGCCCGAGACGATCCTTCACCTGGTCGAGTCGGGCATCGAGCTCCCGTCGCTGATCGTCGGCGGCTCTCTTGTCAAGGAGGGCGGCGTCCAGCTCACCCAGCGCGCCTATGCCTCCGCCGAGAACGTCCAGAGCTACAAGGCGCTCATCGCCCGCGGCGTCAAGGTGACGGCACAGTTCGTGCCCGCCGACAAGCCCGTCTCCGTCGCCGACCTCATCTAAGGAGGGATCATGGTCAACTTCACTATCCTGCAGGTCGTCCTTTTGACCCTGCTGGCCTTCATCAAGCACGTGGACTACTACGGCATCCCGATGATCTTCGTCAACTATGCCGTTTTCTGGGGCCTTATCACCGGCGTCGTCATGGGCGACTGGCAGACCGGCCTCGTCATCGGCGGCACCATCCAGCTCATGCAGCTCGGCGTCGCGGGCTTCGGCGGCTCGTCGATTCCCGACTACGGCACGATGGCCATCATCGCCACCGCCTACGGCGTGACCCTGGGCGCGGACACGGGCCTCGCCATCGGCCTGCCGGTCGGCATGCTCGGCATCCAGCTCGACGTCATCGTCAAGATCCTCAACGGCTTCGTCGTCGAGAAGTCCCAGAAGTTCTGCGACGAGGGCAAGTTCAAGCAGATGAACGCCATCCTGTGGGTCTGCCCCGCGCTCTTCGGTCTGTGCGCCGCCCTGCCCGTCTTTGTTTCCGTGACGCTCGGCCAGCCCGCCGTCAACTGGCTCCTCGAGGTCATGCCCCAGTGGTTCCTCTCCGGCCTCACCCTCGCCGGCAAGATGCTCCCGGCCGTCGGCATCGCCATGCTGCTTCGCTACATGCCCACCGCTAAGTACTTCCAGTACCTGCTCGCCGGCTTCTTCCTCTCGGCCTTCCTGAACGTGCCCATCATCGGTGCCGCCATCGTCGGCGTTGCCCTCGCGATCGCGTTCTACCAGCGCGCCGAGAGGGACACCGAGCTCGCCGCCCACGCTTCCGCAGACGCCTTCATCGGAGAGGATGAGTAACCATGGAAAACGAGAACATCACCGCCGTCGCCGAGGGCAAGCCCTCCGGCTATAAGGTCACCAAGAAGGACCTGCGCAACGCGAACTGGCGCTGGCTCATGAGCGTGTGCACCTTCAACTACCAGACCCAGCAGGGCGCCTCGGTCGCCTACGCCCTCTCGCCGATCCTGAGGAAGATCTACACGAACGACGAGGACTATAAGCAAGCGCTCAACAACCACTTCCGCTACTACAACACCCAGCCTTGGCTCGCCGCCATCATCCTCGGTGCCTGCGTGGCCATGGAGGAGCGTGACGGCCTCGCGGCGGCGGACGCCGTCCAAGACCTGAAGATCGGCACCATGAGACCGCTCGCCGGCGTCGGCGACTCCCTGCTCATGACCATGATCCCGACCATCATGGGCTCCATCGCCGCCTACATGGCCATCGAGGGCAACCCCGTGGGAGCCGGCATCTGGTTCGCGCTCATCCTGGCCATCTTCTGGGTCCGCATGCACGCCCTCGAGTTCGGCTACAAGCAGGGTGTGAAGCTCGTCACCGACTTCAGCGAGAAGCTTCCCAACCTCACTGCCGCCGCCTCCGTGCTCGGCCTCACCGTGGTCGGCTGCCTCATCGCCTCGGTCATCGGCGTCACCTGCCCGATTAGCTTCAGCTTCGGCGACGTCTCAATGGAGATTCAGCCGCTGCTCGACAAGATCCTGCCTGCCATGGTCCCCGCCGCCATCACGGGAAGCGCGTATTACCTTCTTACCAAGAAGAACGCGAGCATGACGGCCCTCATCCTCGTGGTGATCGTCCTCGCGATGGTCGCCTCCGCCGCCGGCATCCTCGCCTAGCTTCGACCCAAGAGATTGGTGAATCAATGAGAAAGATAGTTGTGGCGAGCCATTCCCTTCTCGCCCAGGGCTTCAAGGACACCCTCGAGTTCCTTACGGGTAAGAGCGACGTCGTCAACGCCGTGTGCGCCTACGTGAACGACAACGGCGAGGGGCTCGACGCGGCGGTCGAGGCGGCGCTTTCGGGCACTGACGAGGTCGTCGTCCTCACCGACGCGCTCGGCGGCAGCGTGAACCAGCGCTTCTCCCGCTTCGCCTCCGACCGGATCCACGTGATCGCGGGTGTCAACCTCCCGCTCGCCATGACGGTCGCGCTCGCGCGCCCCGACGAGAAACTCGACTTCGACGCCCTCGTCGACGAGGCGCGCCAGCAGATCGTCTACGTGAACGGTGCCAGTTCCGCCGAGTGCGAAGACGACGAATAGAGGAGGTCGACGATGAGAGAGTTCCTTAAGGACGTGTGGATGCACGGCGGTGAGGAAAGCCGCGCCATCACCCCCGAGAACATCACGGGCGAGAAGGGCCGTGCCGCCATGTCGGCCAGCCACCTCGGCGTCGGCCGCAAGGGCTCGTGCTGCGTGCCCCTTGAGTCCGGCGAGACCATCACGCTCGCGGACATCGAGGGCCCCGGCATCATCCGCCACATCTGGATGACCGTCCCCGACAAGACCGCCGCCGGCAGCTTCGTCATGCGCGACCTCGTGCTGCGCTTCTACTGGGACGACGAGGAGACCCCCTCGGTCGAGTGCCCTGTCGGCGACTTCTTCTGCAACGGCTTCGGTGAGCGCGCCATCGTCAACTCGATGCCCATCTGCGTGAACCCGACGGGCGGCATGAACTGCTACTTCGAGATGCCTTTCAGGAAGCACGCCAAGGTCACGCTTACGAGCGAGCACCCCGGGTTCATTAAGTACATCTTCTACACGTTCAACTACGCGCTCACCGACGTGCCGGACGACGCCATGTACTTCCACGCCCGTTTTAACCGCGAGCGCAGCACCCGCAGGGGCGTCGACTACACCGTGCTCGACGGCGTGCGCGGTAAGGGCTACTACGTCGGCACCTACATGGCCCTGTGCGCCCTGGAGCGCTATTGGTGGGGCGAGGGCGAGATGAAGTTCTTCCTCGACGGCGACGAGGAGTTCCCCACGGTCACCTCGACGGGAGCCGAGGACTACTTCGGCGGTGCCTGGGCCTTCCTCGACAGGCCGCCCCATGCGCTGCCCGAGGCGCAGTGCTTCAACACGCTGTTCGCCGGCTACCCGTACCGCTCGACGCGCGACGCCACGCGCGACCGCTTCAGCGCGGGCAAGCCGAACCCGAACCCGATGCTCGCGACCAACGACGACGCGCTGCCCAGGCACGGCCTCTACAGGTGGCACCTTCCCGACCCGATCTCGTTCAAGGAGGACCTGCGCGTGACGTTCCAGGACCTCGGCAATGACGACATCAAGCTCTACGAGCGCGAGGACGACATCTCCACCGTCGCCTACTGGTACCAAAGCGAGCCGCACGCCGTGCTCGCCCCGTTTGCCGCAAGGCAGGACCGCGTGCCCAGGTAGGGTCGCCTCGAAACAAGCCAACGTTATGGGCGCCCGCGGTTGACCATGACTGCGGGCGTCCCTTTGTAAGGAGGATCACATGAGCGAAAAGCAAATGAGGCTCGGCGCCCTCGAGGCCGGCGGGACCAAGATGGTCTGTGCCGTGGTGTCCGGCGACGGCGAGGTTCTCGACCGTATGGAGACCCCGACGCTTACGCCCGCCGAGACCGTCCCGCAGATGATCGAGTGGTTCACCGTCCGTGATGTGGACGCGTTGGGCATCGGCGCCTTCGGCCCGACCTGCGTCGACCCCAACGATGAGCGCTACGGTTCCATCCTCCAGACGCCCAAGCTCGCGTGGCGAGGCTATGGTCTTCGCGCCGCGTTTGCCGACGCCCTCGGGATTCCGGTGACCTACGACACGGACGTGAACGTTGCCTGCCTCGGCGAAGTAGTCTTCGGCTGCTGCAAGGGGCTCGAGGACGCCGTCTACGTGACCATCGGCACCGGCGTGGGCGCGGGCGTCATGTGCGCGGGCAGGCTCCTTCACGGCATGCTGCACCCCGAGGCCGGCCACATGCTGGTAAGGACCCGTCCCACCGAGGAGGGACGCTGCGTCTGCCCGAGCCACGCGAGCTGTCTCGAGGGCCTCGCCTCCGGCCCCGCCATCGCCGCGCGCTGGGGAAAGCCCGCGGCCGAGCTCGCGGACAACGCTGAGGTGTGGGCGCTCGAGGGGGATTATCTGGGGCAGATGTGCGCGAACCTCGTGCTCATGTACTCGCCTCGCCGTATCGTCCTCGGCGGCGGCGTGATGCACCAGGAGCAGCTCTACGGCATCGTCCGCAAGAAGACCCTCGAATATCTGGGTGGCTACATCCAGACCGCCGAGCTTAAGGACATAGAGAGCTACATCTGCGCCCCGGGCTGCGGCGGCGACCAAGGAATCCTTGGCGCGGCCGAGCTGGCAAGAAGGGCGCTCGCGTAACTTGCGCTCTCTCCGCCATACAACGCGTTAAGAAAAGACGAGCGCTTCTTGCCAATTGAGCGGCAAGAAGTGCTCGTCTTTTGCATTTTTGCCTCTCAAAATCTTATTTTCACGATTTGCATTTTCATCCCGTTGTCACCGACCCTTGCGAGAAACCGGAAAAAGCCGCTGACAGAAGGGTCTCTCAAATCGTTATAACCCAGCATATAGCCGCGACTTGTGACCTGCAGACGGCTGTCCCACGTGCCGATTTCCTTGGCGGCATCCGAAACCGCAAAAAATGCCCCCACATCTTTGATTTTTGCAGTCTTAAGCCATGTTTTTGCGATCATCTTTACTGCCGTCCGATTGGCAGCATCAAAGACCAGCACACCGCCGGGGAAAGCGTCCGCCATCTCCCGCACCAGTTCCCGGACCTGCTGGGTCAGAAAGTAATAGAACACCCCGGAGGCAAAGAACACCGCCCCGCCGGAGGCATCGATTTTGCTAAACCATGCGGTGTCTTTCAGGTCGCAGGGGATATTTTGTTCTCGATCCCCGGCGGGCAGCAGCTGCTGCCGCAAGGCAATCACATCCGGGAAGTCCAGATTGTAGATCTTGCATCTACCGTTGTCGCAGGTTCTGCCGGTGTTGTCCAGCCCGCAGCCCAGATTGACCACCGCCGCATTGGGGTGGCCTTTCAGGTAATCCCGCACCTCGAAAGCAAGATCGCCCTGCCGCATGGCCACCTCCAGCGCACCAAAACGCTGCATCAGGCTGCGGGAGTTTTTCTCTGCCTCTGAAAAGTCGTAGTCGATCTGGTCGAGCAGACGAACCGCTGTTTCATCCCTGTAAAGGTTCGGGTACAGCTCCGTACACAGCTTTCGGGAATACAGTGGGAGGATCAGTGTCTCCTGCACAGTGTTTTTCTCAATTTTACATTTCATAGGTTCCTTCCTCAGTGAATAAAAACTGTCATAATTGCCGCCAGCACAGCCGCTATGACCGTCATGCCTATCGCTATGTGCAGGATGGATGCAAAAATGCCCGTGCTCGATGCCCTTACTTCCGCGCCGTGACGCAGAGCCACTTTTTCTTTTTGCGTATCTGCACCTCGTGAAAACCCGCCTGCTCCAGACACGCCTTTAATTCAATGTCCTTGTAGATGGTCATGCCGCCGATGATCTGTGTCCACCTCTCGTCCTTATCCGTATCGCCATTGCTCTCGTTGCAGATAAGAATTGTCCCGCCTGGCTTCAGCGTCCGCCAGACCTCACGGAAGCATCGGGGCAAATCAGGCCAAAAATAGACGGTCTCAAAGGCCGTGGCAGCATCGAAGTAGCTATCCTCAAACGCCATATCCGCCACACTGCCCTGCAGAACGGCGCAATGCCCCTCCTGAATTGCAATTCGGTTGAGCTTTCTGGCCTTTTCCACGCTGACGGGCGAATAGTCGATGCCCTTGACGACGCCATGCGGGCATTTTTTCAGCAGTCGTTTTATGTTTGCCCCGCCGCCGCAGCCGCAATCTAGCACCTTGGCGTTTGGCGCAAGTCGTAGAAATCGAAGTCCCCACCGCGCCACAGGGCTGTGGCCCAGATTCATCATGGCAACCATAAGTTTTCCGCCGAGGCCCACGGGCTTGCGGGTGTTTTCAAAGAACGGCATCTGGCCCCTCCGATTTCGTGCATTCCGCATAGGTCAACGGGAACGAGGCCTTCAGCACCGCGCTTTTCTGCACCGCCCAGCCGTTTTGACGCAGGAAACGTAGGTATTCCTCGCTTGTCCACCTGCTGTGGAGGGGGAATCCCGCCATACTCATGAAAAAGGCTTTTGCCTTGCCGGAAACCGAGTTCCCCGCGTGGGTGAAAGTTGGCGCGATGAGCACGCCGTCGTCCTTCAGCACCCGCCTGATTTCTTGCAGGGCCTTTTCCGGATGCGGCACTATGTGAAGCGCGTTGGACGCGATCGCCACTTCGAAGGACTTCTGTGCATAGGGCAGGCGGAACATATCTTGTACGGAAAAGTGCAGCCTTGCGGATTGATTACCCCGCTTTGCCTCAAGGATCATCTTTGCAGAGGCGTCCGTAGCCTCGATGTGCGCCGCCGCATCCACGACGCTCTTTGCGATAAGCCCCGTGCCGGTGGCAACCTCCAGTACGGTTTTTGCTTTCACCACCGGCCTGATCAGCTCATACATCTTCTCATACGCCGCCCGGTCCTTTCGCATGAAACGGTCGTACCGACCGGCATTCTTGTCCCAGAAGCCCTTGCGTTCGTGCATTGCTATCGCCCCCAAATAGTTAGAGACATCTAACTATAACACACGAATCATGCAGTAAGTCCTTGTGTCCGTTCATGAGAGGCTCGGAGTGAAACGGAATGTTGGGGAGGTCAGCCCTGGCGAGCTTGGTCTCATAGCCCGTGACCGCCTCGGCGATGCTGTCTGCCTGGTCGTGAAAGACGAGTGTGAGCAGATAGTAGCGAGCTTTGCCGCCGCGGTCGCCGCTCTCGTCGACGAAGATGTTGAGCTCCTTGGCCAATGGGGATTCCTAATGGAATGGATAAAAAAATAGCCGGGGGACTCCCCCGGCACTTGGAAGTAGCTCAATGGGCCACCAATAACCTTATAGCATGCTCTGACGGTAAGTGCAGGGGGGGCGAGCCGGTACATGGCGTCGCGGCTGATGCGCAGCATCGCGCACGCCTCGTCGGCGCCGAATATCGCGTTGGTCGATGCGATGAGCCTCACCTGGCTCCTGCTAATGCTCTTGGTCATGGTCGTCCTCGAGCTCCTTTCGTCTCGAGGCTCCCTCGCGTGCCCGGCCGCGGGCGGCTCCCGGGGCGGTCGCCGCAGTCATTTGCGACGTGCTTGAGGCGGAGGCATCCGATCAGGCCGGCCATGCGTCCTGGGTCGCCAACATCCGTGAAGCGGCGGACGAGATGGCGACTCGCATCGCCGACATGCTCATGCACATGGGCGGCGACTAGCCAGGGCGATCCCCGCAACGGGCATTATTATCCGGGAAGCGTTTGGTTGCGAGGCACGCCCCTGTGCGGGGCCTGAGTCGTCAGGCCCCGCACAGGGGGACCGCGATGGTGGCCACCGCGCCGCCCGAGGGGCTGTTGGCGAGCGAGACGGAGCCCCCGTGGGCGCTCGCGGCCTCGGCGGCGGCGTGGAGGCCGAGCCCGTAGTGGCGGCCTCCGTCGCGCGAGGAGCGGGAGGAGTCGTCTGTGAAGAGGCGCTCACAGCCGCGTTCGAGGGCGGCGGGAGAGAAGCCCGGTCCGTCGTCGGCCACCTCGATGACGAGGTGTCCGCCCGCGACGTCGCAGGAGACCGCCACGCGCGAGCGCGCGTGCTCGGCGGCGTTGACCACGAGGTTCGCGGCGGCTCGCGCCAGGGTGGTTCGGTCGAGCGGGGCCTCGGGCGCGCCCGCGACAGCGGGGCCCGTGGCCGCGTCGAGCGTCACGCCTCGCGCCCGGGCGATCTGGACGGCCTCGGCGAGGACCTGTTCGCAGAGCTCGGCCGGCCGCATGGGGACCCTCTCCGCCCCGCCGGACCCGCGCGAGGCCTCGATGAGCAGGCGCACGTAGCCGTCGAGCCTTTCGACACTGCCGGCTATGTCGCGCGCGGCGGCCGCGAGGTCGGCGTCTTTCTTGTCTTCCAGCTCCTCCGCCACGAAGTCGGCGTTGGCGCGCAGCACGGTGAGCGGCGTCTTGAGGTCGTGGGCGAGCGACGCCACTTGCTCGCGCTGCCCCCGCTCCGCGGCCCAGCGGGCCTCGAGCGACTCGGCGAGGGAGGTCCGCATGGCGTCCATCGCGGCGAGGACGTCGTTCACCTCGCGCACGTTGGTGCTGCCGACCGCGAAGTCGAGCTCCCCCGCGCCGACGCGCTCCGCCGCCTCCGCGAGCGGCGCCATCTTGCGCGAGATCACGCGGCTCGCGCGGCGCGCCACGAGCGCGAGCGCGAGCGCGCTTCCCGCCGCGGCGCCGACGAGCATGAGGTTCTGCGGGTTGGGAAGCAGGCCGGCGAGGTCGCGCGAGACCCACTGCGGCAGGTACTCGCTGACGAGTGCGCAGGACCCGCCGCCCTTGAGCGGGAACGCGGCGTAGGTGAGGCCCGAGCCCCCGCCCTCGATCTCCACTGTGCCCGGATCCGCGGCGAGTGCCGCACGGGCCATTTCCGTCGCGCCCTCGAGCCGCGTGCCCTCGAGGTCTGTCATCAGCACGTGTCCGTCCTTGTTCAGGATGAGGTAGCGGTACGCCGTCGGCACGTCCTGCTGCCCGCAGACGCCGTCGCGTGCCAGGCCCTCCGCGACCTCGCGCGTATTGGCCGGCCCCCAGCTTGCCTCGTAGACGAAGCCCGCGTTGATCGCCGCGGAGAGCGCCATGAACGAGGCGAGCCACGCCGTGGCGACCGCCGCGAACGCGTAGGCGAAGTAGCGCGCGATGACGAAGGAGAGCGGCATGCCCCCGCGACCTCGCGCCCCGGTCCTCAGAGCTGCCACTTGTACCCCATCCCCCAGACGGTCGCGATTGGGTCGGCGCCGGCCTCGGAGAGTTTCCTCCGGGCGCGGCTGACCTGCATGGATATGGCCGCGTCGTCGGCGTCGCTCTCCCAGCCGAGCACCGCCTCGCGTATCTGTGCGCGGCTCATGACCTGCCCGGGGTGGCGGGCGAGGTACTCGCAGATGGCGTACTCGGTGGGCGTGAGCGGCACGGCCTCGCCACCCACGGCGAGGCCGCGCGCCCCGAGGTCGATCCGCACCTCCCCGAAGGAGAGGGCGTGAGAGCGCGGCCGGCGCTCACGGCGTAGATGGGCCGCGACCTTGGCGCGCAGCTCCGCGGCCCCGAAGGGCTTGCGGACGTAGTCGTCGGCGCCCAGGCCGTAGCCGGCCACGGCGTCCTCCTCGGCCACGCGCGCGGTCAGGAAGATGATGGGCCCGTCGAAGTCCGGGCGGATCTGCCGCACGAGCTCGAAGCCGTCGAGCCCCGGCATCATGACGTCGCAGAGCACGAGGTCGAAGCGCGAGAGGTCCATCCCCGGGACCGCCGTCGGGTCCGCCGCCTTGACGACCTCATGGCCGTCGCGGCCGAGGACGCGCGCGAGCGCGTCGAGGATCGCCCGCTCATCATCCACTGCCAGTATCCTCGCCATATTCGACCTCCTGAAACTCCCGTTGCATTGTACTTGCGCCGCGCTCAGCGGTCTAGAGCCCCGCGCGCAGCCGCGGGCGCCTCGGCCGCATCACGCGCGCGGTAGCGCACACCCGAGCCACCGCACGCCTCGATCTCGAGCCAGCCCTCGCCGTTCGTTCGACTCCCGTCCGAAGAAGATGAGCTGGAGCTCTCGGACATTGCCCCTGTCGTCCGCCGCGTCCACCAGGTAGACGTAGTTCGCCCCCGCCCCGGTGGCGTCGGCGTAGGAGCTCGCGTGGCTGCCGGGCTCGGGCGCGGGCGTCCACATGGTGATCTCAGGGTTGGGCAGCACGCGGTCGGCGATCGAGCGCAGCGCCGACCCCCAGCCGGCGTCGAGCAGGGCATTCCCGCCCAGGACGAGCGCTGCGGAGAGGAGGGCGAGCACGGCGGCGAGCGGCTTCCTACGCATCTGCCCTCCCGTCCTCGAAGTGGCAGAACCAGGCGATAAGGACGGCGGCGGCTGCCAGGGTGAGCACGAGGCCAGCGAGCGCAGTCGTGAGGAGAGGGCCCGCCGCGCGTGCGGCGTCGATGAAGGCCTCCACCCCGAGCGACCCTAGGCGCGCGGGCCAGGCGAGCGGCACCCAGCTCAGGGGCGTCGCCAGGGCACCGGTGAGCTCGCCGGTCATGAGGCCGTGCGCAAGTCCGCCCACTGAGAAGAACGCGAGGAGCATCCCCGCCGCGCCGGCGCCGATGGCGGCGTTGCGGCCGAGGCGCAGGGCCACGCCGAGCCCCAGCGCGTAGAGGGGCAGGCTGCCCAGCACGATGCCCGCCCAGGCGGCCGCAAGCGGAGCGGGCCCGAGCGGCAGGCGCCCGGCGACGGCGAGCACGGCCCCGAACACGCCGAGCGCCACGGCCAGCGCGCCCGCGCCGAGCGCCGCAAGGGCGAGTAGCTTCGCCGCGACGGCACGCCCGCGCGAGGGGACCGCCGTGAGGTTGGCGAGGCGCCCGGCAGCGCGCTCCTCGTCCACGGCGAGCCCGCAGACGATGGCGGACATGAGCGGCATGAGGGCGCCGAGGAACTGGGCGTAGGCGTCCGCGCCCAGCGCCGGGTCCCATCGGGTTATGGAGAAGTACTCGCCGCAGGCAAGACCGGCTGCCAGGCCGCAGACGAGGTGCACCACTGCGAGCGGGGAGCGCGCCAGGCGCAGGGCCTCGGAGAGCAGGGCCCGCGAGAGAGTCATGCGTGGCGTCGGGTCGGAGAGTCGTGTCACGGCCATCACCTCTCCTCGGAGCGCGCGAACCAGGCCGCGCCCGCCGCCGTGAGCGCGGCGAACGCGAGCGCGCAGACCGCAAGGCCCGCCAGTGTGAGCATGCCGTCCGCCGCGAGCGCCCCGCCGAGCGCCATGTCCGCCGCGAGTGGCTCGCCGCTCGGCAGCACGGGGATGAAGCTCGTGGGGATGACCATGCTCGCCGACGGCGGAAAGAGCTGCGGCAGCGGCATCAGCGACCAGGCGAACCCACCCACGAGCTGCGTGGCGAGCGGGCAGAAGATGCCCGCGAGCATGCCGAGCCGCGCCGTGAGGAAGAGCCCTGCGGGGATCATCCACGCCGCGGTCACCGTGTTGACGAGCGCGCAGAGGAGCATCGTGAGCGTGCCCGCGACCGTGAGGCCCTGCGAGGAGAACGCCGATCCCGCGAGGTAGATGCCGAAGACCACGAGGTTCGAGAGCGCGCAGAGCGCGAGGCACCAGAGCGCCTTGGCCCACCAGGCGCGCCTAAGCGGGAAGCCCAGGCCCAGAAGCCCCCGCATCCGCGTGCGCGCGTCCGCCCGCGCGACGCACGCCACCACGAGCGAGAGAGACACGGGCAGGAAGAGCGCATACCAGTAGTTCCACGCGCTGAAGATCTGCACGCCCCGGTAGGGCATCGCGCCGAGCAGCGGCATCGGCAGCGCCATGAGCACGGCCAGGCGAACCGGTGCTGCGTGGCGCGACTTCAGGGCCTCGGCGCGCAGGCACGCGAGCAGGCCGCCTTTCTCGCCCGTCATGCCGCCACCTCCCCGCGCGCTCGACGCCCCTCCCGGCAGACGCTCATGAAGAGTTCCTCGAGGTCCTGCCCGGGTCGAAGCGCATCCTCGTAGGCGAGGCGCCCCCCGTAGATGATGCCGATGGTGTCCGCCATCTGCTGCACCTCGGAGAGGATGTGGCTCGAGACGATCACCGTCGTACCCGCCGCCGCGAAGCCGCGGATCTGGTCGCGCAGCTCCTCGATGCCGATGGGGTCGAGGCCGTTGGTGGGCTCGTCGAGCACGAGCAGGCGTGGCCGGGCGATCAGCGCCAGTGCGAGCCCCAGGCGCTGCCGCATGCCCATCGAGAAGCGCCCGGCGCGCTTCTTCCCGGTGTCCGCGAGGTCCACGGCGGCGAGTACCTCATCTATGCGGCTCTCGGGAAGGCCCAGCAGCGTGGTGCGCACGCGCAGGTTCTCGCGCGCGGTGAGGTTGGGGTAGAGCGGCGCCTCCTCGATGAGGCTGCCGATTGCGTAGAGGTCCTCGCGGCGCCAAGCGTGCCCGGCAAAGAGGATCTCCCCGGCCGTCGGCCGCAGCATCCCGCAGATCATCTTGAGCGTTGTCGACTTGCCGGCGCCGTTGGGGCCGAGCAGCCCGTACACCTCGCCCTCGCGGATATGAAGGCTCACGTCGGCCACGGCATCCTGCGCCTGGTCACCGCGGCCGAAGCGCTTGGTGAGCCCGCGCGTCTCGAGCATGTAACCCATGGGTTCGTCCTTTCTCTTCCGGGCGCGCGGGCCGAGTCGCCGTGCCCGCGCGCCTTACCTTTCGGGTTCACCATCCATGGTGGGGCGCGTTTCTAACGAAGCCGTAACGGTCGTTGGGCTCTTTTGGCGCCAGCCCTTCTCGACCCGTACGCCACTCATGGTATGTTTGTCGCGTTAACAAGGACGGAGGTGCCCGTGGCACGCAATAAGTACCCGGAGGAGACGGTCGAGAAGATTCTCGACGTTGCCGAGCGGCTCCTCGTGGAGCGCGGCTACGAGCACACCACGATGATCTGAAGAGCAATACGCTAAACCGAAAAAGGTAATCGAAGCCGCGCCTGTGGACTTATCGAGGGTCGAGATTCCCGCCCCATCCATCGGCACCCAGCAGAAGGTCGTCGACATCCTCGACCGCTTCGACTCCCTAACGAAATCACTCACCGACGGTATCCCCGCCGAAATCGAGGTACGCCGGGCGCAGTACGGGTACTACCGCGACCGCCTGCTCGACTTCCGAAACTAAGCGAGAATAAGTTATCGGTACGCTTTTTTATAAAATGTAAAAAAGTACCCCCATAACTGATAAAATGGACACTGAAAAAGGGGTGCATCTTGCGTATATACCGACGTGAAAAGTATCTGAAGCGAATGCGTGGTTTCTACCACGATGACGGGATGATCAAGGTAATCACCGGTGTTCGCAGGTGTGGTAAATCCTGCCTCATGCAATCAATCGCAGATGAACTTGTGGAATCCGGTGTAGCGAGCGACCACATCATCTATATCGACCTCGACTCACGGGAGAACGGGAAGGTCAAGACGACCGATGAGCTCGAAAATCTGATTGACATGTCGACCTCAGCAGACACTGAGGAGACGAAGTACCTCTTCATCGATGAGATTCAGAACGTAGAGGAATTCGAGCTGCTCATCAACGGCTACCGGACAGATGGCGGTTGGTCCATTTTCATTACCGGTTCGAATTCATATCTGCTTTCTGGGCAGCTTGTTACAAAGCTGACGGGTCGCTATATCGAGTTCGAGGTGTTCCCACTCGACTTTGCGGAATATATCGATATGAAGCGTTTTCTCGGCAAGCCTGTCAATGACGTTCTCGTGGGAGAGTTTACCGAGTACCTGACCCTTGGAGGCTTTCCCAAAGCGCTGGAGTATGAGGGCGAGGATGAAAAGCGCACCTATATCAAAAGTGTTATTCACGAGATCTTTGAAAAGGACGTCAAACATTCGAACAAGATTAAGAATGTCTCGGTTTTCGATGCCGTCCAGACGTATCTCATCAACAACTTTGGTGCGCCGACGAACCTGAAGAACCTCCTTGCGTACTTCAATGATGTCGAGAAGATTCCCATCAAGCGCGAAACGCTCAATCGGTATATCCAGATTCTTGTTGACGCGAAGATCCTTTATCGCTGTTCGAGGTTCGATCTCAAGTCTCGGCGATCGCTTATCCGCGAAGAGAAGTACTACCTGGTTGATCCCGGCTTCTATTTCGCCATGAACACGGATGCGAGGATTAACTACGGGCCGGCGTTGGAGAACGTGCTCTACCTCTATCTTGCATCGCGTGGGTACGAGCTTTCTGTGGGCCGTATTGGGAAGCTCGAGTGTGACTTCATTGCTCGTAGGCGCAATGCTTACGCCTACATCCAAGTCTCTATGTCGATTGCCGACAGAGGCGTCGAGGAGCGCGAGTACAGGCCGTTCGGCCACATCAGGGATGGGTATCCGCGCTACTTGTTCACGCTTGATCCTCTATTGCAGGAGAGGGATGGCGTCAGGCACCTTAACATGGCGTCGTTTATGCAAGATGGCGGTGATCTTATTTGAGTGGTGGCCAGATCCCTTTGCTTCCAAGTGCGCAAACAGCGCGGGTATCAAATGAGGACCATTGCCTCACGTAGAATCGATAGATTGAAAACTTGTTTTGATGTTGACAGGCTTTTGACCAGTGGCTCCTATTGCTGAGTGGGAATAGCTGAAACGAGGCGACAGCATAGCTCCATCTGTTTTGGTTACAACGAAATGTGTGCCGCGTGCCTGCGGCATGAAGGAGGGAGATTTCTATGAATATCGTTGTATTGAGTGGTAGCCCGCGCAAGGGCGCCAATACCGACACCATGGTCGAGGCGTTTGCCGAGACCGCGCGCGAGGCCGGCCATACGGTCGAGGTCATCCGCGTTGCCGGCAAAAAGATCGCTGGTTGCCTGGGGTGCCAGTATTGCTTCGCCCATGAGGGCACTTGCGTGCAGAAGGATGACATGGCCGACGTGATCGAGTCGCTGAAAGGCGCCGATATGGTTGTCTTCGCCTCGCCTATCTACTGGTTTGATATCACTGCGCAGGAGAAGGCCGCCATCGACCGCCTGTACGCCTTCGGTGCTACAGGCTTCCCGTTCACCAAGACGGCCCTTTTGCTCGATAGCCACAGCGAGGGCGTCTATGATGCGGCGATTGCTATGTACAGGGCCACATGCGCGTACTGCAAGTGGGAGGACCAGGGCATTGTCACCATCAGCGGCATGACCGAGCGCGACAGCATGGCCTCCTCGCCCAAGTTGGAAGAGGTGCGAGAGCTCGCTCGCAAGCTCGCCTAAGGACAAGAAGAACGCATGGCAATCGGTGCTGGTGGAAAATGCTTGCTATTCTTACCAAGAGGAATGCTGATTGCCATGCGTTGATGCTTCCGCGGACAATTCCGGCGTGCTAAAACGCCTTCTCGTTCAAGAATTCCCTGAACGCGGGAATGTCAAAGCCAACGAGACCACGCCCGCGCTCTCCAATGACGCCGTCCTCCAGGAGGCGGCGTTTGTATTGGCTTGCGTAGTTGCTGGCGACGCCCATGCGTTTGGCTATCTCCGAGACCCTGCTGGGGCCAGAATCGGGCAGCATCGCGAGCAAAAACTCAATGTCTTTATCGGAAAGCTCCCGATAGGTCGTTTCGAGAATTCGATCGCGCAGCTCCATGCGGGCAAGCAGAGAACCCTGCTGTACATCAGGTGCACTGATTTTGGGCGAGTTCTCCGAAACATCCCATGTGCGATATCCGACGAGCTGCATCATATATGAGTCCTAGGCCCTTTCGACACCACCTATATTGCGAATCAGCACCGCCGCCCACCCGACCGAATATTGCCGTTCGGCACCGCCATTAAATGCCTTCCCGCGCATCCCCGTTACGCTCGGGCTGCCATGCAGTCCAGAGAA
>JAXKFZ010000233.1:0-2545 GCA_036550635.1 Collinsella sp.
CTACGCGTTTATCACCATCACGTACCTGCGCCTTTGCCGTACGCAGATGAGCGGAGCGGCAAGTGATGCGCTGCGGGTATAATGGACAGCATTCAAACGGTGGGCACCGACGTGCCCGCAGGAGAGGAATGATCATGGGTAAGACTTTCAGCTTTGTCTCCGGCGCACTTTTTGGTGCCGCTGCCGGCGCTATTGTCGGCGTTGCTCTGGCCCCGCGCTCGGGCGCCGAGACCCGCGCCATGGCTGCCGATATCGCCAACGACGCCTGGGACAATATGCGCGACACCTACGAGCACAGCGCCGAGGAGGCCCGTGCTGCGGTGAATGACTTTGGCCCGATGGTCGACGCCAAGACCGACGACCTGCGCGCCAAGGTCGACCTGGCCCGCGAGCGCATGGACCAGCTGCGCGAGCAGCTCAACGACGCCATTTCGGGCGGCAACGTGACGCCTGCCGCCGACGTCGTGGTCGAGAACGCCGTCGAGGCTGATACCGAGGCTGCGGAGCCCTCGACCGAGGCATAATGCGCGCCGGGGATTTTGTCGGCGCCAAGATCTATCGCAAGCCTACTGAGGACAAGCGTACCAAAAAGGACGGCACACCGCGCAGCCCTAAAAAGCTCGGAAAGATTCACTTTCCGGTCTTTACCCCGGGCGGTACGCGCGTGGTCGGCTTTATGGTCCGCCAGTCCGATATCGCGGGCATGATCGAGCGCCCCGATCGATTCGTAGCGCTCGACGCCATTGGTGTCTACGAGGGCGCCATTGCGGTCGATGACGTCAAGGACACGTACGATGCCGCCGCCGCTAAGCGCCTCGACATCAACCTGGACGATTGCATCATCTGGGTCGGTATGGACGTGCGCACGGAATCGGGCGACGTCGTGGGCTATTGCTCGGATGTGGAGTTCAAGCCGCGTTCGGGCATCGTGCAGGCATTCTATGTGACCGCCGGTGCTGCTTCGAGTGTTTTGGTCGGTGACACGCAGGTGCCGCCGACGATGCTGCGCGGTTATGCGGACGGCGCAATGATCGTTTCGGACGAGGTCAAGTCGCTCGGGTATTCGGGCGGTGCGGCTGCCAAGGCCGCCGAGGCCAGCGTCGTGGTGGGCGACAAGGTCAAAAAGGGCGCCAAGGTGCTCGACGACAAGGGATCGGTTGCCGTGGACAAGGGCAGTCGCGCACTGGGCAAGCAGCTCGGCAAGACGCGCGGCATGTTCAAGGCCTTTAAGGACGAATACCAAAAGGCGAGCGGAGGCTCGTCAAAAGCTACAAAATAGCGACGTACCAAATGATGGGAGGCAAGCCGGAGACCTGTTGCTCCGGCTTGCTGTGTTTATGGGGGAGGGCACATGCGCCAAAACGGATCCAACTTAAACGGGCGTTCGGGTGCGCGTCCGACGGCGCGCCGCGACCTGGGGCAGCTGCCCAGCGGTCAGCGCAAGCGTCACCGTAAGCCCGGCGCGATGTATCTCAACCATAGCCGCGGCTTTAGCGACCGCAGCGCTCGCATCGGCAACAGCCGCACACCCCGTCGTTCGTCTCGCCTGCCCTATGCGCTCATCGCCGTGGGTTGCGCGCTCGTGCTGTTTATCGCTGCCGTCGTGGGCTACGTCAACCGCAGTGTGGACGTGGAGCTCAACGGCCAGAAGACCGCGGTGCGTGTGGGCTCTACGCTGCAGAATCTCATCGACGACCAGGAGTTGACTGACACCTACGACGCAGGCGACCTGCTGGCCGTCGATGACAGCGTGCTCAAGCGCCATGGGGGCGAAAAGCTGTCGGTGAAGGTCGACGGCAAGCGCGTGAAGCAGGGCAAATGGGATAGCCGCGAACTCGAGGGCGGCGAGAAGGTGACGGTCAAGGATGGCCGTAACACCTATGAGAAGCACGAGGTTCAGGCTACGGTTATCGAGTCCAAGCTCAAGGTCGAGGGCACGGGCGCTATCGAGTATGTGCAGACGTGGGGTGTCCAGGGCCGCTCCGAGGTGTGGGTTGGTGAGCAGTCGGGCAAGACGCAAGACCGCGGCGAGGTTGTGCCCGCCACCGATTGCGTTGTTGCGTGCGCCAGCGTGGCGCCCAAGGGCAACAAAAAGTACGTGGCACTGACGTTTGACGAGGGTCCGAGCGGCGCCACCAAACAGATCTTGCAGGTGCTCAAGGAAAAGGGCGTCACCGCGACGTTCTTCCTTTCGGGCGATGCGGCCGAGGCCTCGCCTGCCACGGCCAAGGCGATTGTCGATGCCGGGTGCGAGATCGGATCCAACAGCTACAGCGACGATTCGCTCAAGGGTCAGGACCGTGAGGCGGTACGCGAACAGATCACGAAAGGCACCGATGCGATTAAGTCGGCGACCGGCGTGAAGACGATGCTGCTGCGTGCTCCCTACGCTGCCTTTGACGAGCAAAACTGGATTGATGCGATGGACCTGGTCTCCGCCGTGGTCTCGTGGAATATTGACTCGGGCGACTGGCTGCTCAACGGTGCCGACGAGCAGGTCTCGACGGTGCTCGATTCGGTGACGCCGGGCAATATCGTGCTGCTC